>JASEHG010000073.1 GCA_030018855.1 Candidatus Brocadiaceae bacterium | reverse complement strand
CTTCAGTTCTCAGTCTTCAGTCTTCCGGTTACTAACCACGGACAACTGATAACCGACAACTGATCCGCCTGAGGCGGACTTCTTAGGTATCTCCTTCTGAACCAGCCCTGGTGGCGGAGCACCAGGGCTATAGCATTGTCCGCCTGAGGCGGATGCCCCCAATGCTGAACCGTCCCTTCGCTAGCTCCTTCACGACGTTCAGGACTCGCTACGCTCGGCTCTAGGGCAGGGTTGGTGCAGGGCAGGGGTAAACCCTGCCCCTACATGAAAATGCCTCAAGAATCCCCCCTTGATTCCGTAATACTTATGTGATATAAGGGCAAAACCCTGAGTCCTGTTCGTCAAAATAACTGGCGAAGCTGCCTTGGGTACGACATATACCAAAGAGGAGGGTTTGATGAGCAGATACTTGATGCATCTCACAGTCTTTCTCCTGTTCCTTTTTAATGCCTCCTTTGTCCTGGGCGACCCAGAAAAGAAGGTGGGCATATTGATACTGGCCCGAGGGATAGACCCCCCAGGGGAGGTCTCTGTATGGGATAAGCACGTGATGGCAGCAGTGAAACCCATCCAGGAGGTTTACGACGTAGAACTGGTCTTCGGGATGGATGAAAAGGTGCTCCAGGAGGCGGTGAGTAAACTAGAAGCCAGGGGGTCAGCAAAGATATTGGTCGTGCCCCTTTATATCTCCTCACACGGCCCTGTGGTGCAGAAGCTGGAGTACCTCCTGGGTGTGACGCCCGTCCCTCCAGAGAGACAAAAGGAGATTGTGCCTATCACCGTCAAGGCTGATTTACACATGACCCATGCCATAGAGCACAACCCCTTGGCCGCCCAGATAGTCTTTGAGAGGGCCATGGAGATAAGTCTCAATCCACCACAAGAGACCGTCATCCTGGTAGGACACGGCCCCCTCACCAAGGTCTCTGAGACCATGTGGTTAAGAAGCATGTGGGTCCTGGCCTCTTTCGTAGAAGAAGAAGGTGGCTTCAAGGACGCCCTGGTGGCCACTGTAATGTTTGGTGCCCCTCCCGACATAAAAGAGAAGGCAACCAAGGACCTGAGGGCCATGATAGAGGAGGCAAGTAAAAATGGGACGGTGCTGGTCGTCCCATGTATGATAGCCCCTGGTGGGATTGAGGGGATGTTGGAGGAACAACTAAGGGGACTGACCTACCGGTTTGGTCGCCCCTACCTGCCCCACGTTAACGTCACCAAGTGGCTGAGGGCAGAGATACAGGGAAGCCTCAGGCGGTGGGAAAAGGAACTCAAAGGACCTAATCCGTAGGCCCCACCTGCAGTAAACAGTAGGGGCACGACGCGCCGTGCCCCTACCAAATAATTATCCCTTCCAGACCCTTCTTAAGTCAGTGATACTTACTGCGATACATCAACTTCCAAAGAGGCTTGTTGACTTTTCCTTTTTGATGAGTAATATACCTTTAAGGTAGTAGACAGCGTACAGGGATAACGGTTCCCCCTGTCTACTGTCTACTATTTATGGATTTTACCCACCTCCACGTTCACAGTGAGTACAGCCTCCTGGATGGGGCGTGCCGGACTGCCCAACTCGTAAAGAGGGCCAAGGAGACGGGGATGGAGGCACTGGCCCTTACTGACCACGGCAACTTGTATGGGGCCATAGAATTTTATACCAAGGCCAGAGAGGCCGGTATAAAGCCCATCCTGGGTTACGAGGCCTATGTAGCACCTACCAGCCGCTTAAATAAGGACCCAAGCAAAAAGGAAACGCTCTATCACCTTACCCTGCTGGCAAAAGATATTACGGGGTATCAAAACCTCTTAAAACTGTCCACTGCGGCCTACCTTGAGGGTTTCTATTATAAGCCACGCATAGACAAGGAACTCCTCAGCCGTCACCCTCAAGGGCTTATCGCCCTTTCCGGGTGCATGAAGTCAGAGATAAACCTTAACCTCGGCAGGGGATTAAAAAATGAGGCACTTCGTACTGCCGCCGCCTACAGGGAGATCCTCGGCAAAGAAAACTTCTATATTGAGGTACAGGATAACGGCATCCCTGAGCAGAAAGGCCTGGTACAGGGGGCAATAGAGATAGGGAGACAATTGGACATACCATTGGTGGCCACTAACGACATCCACTACCTGTCCAGAGAGGACGCCGAGGCACACGACATACTACTATGCATAAACACCGGAAAACCAGTGGACGACCCTAACCGCCTGAGGTTTGCCACCCAGGAGTTCTACTTTAAGTCCCCTGAGGAGATGCGGTCACTCTTTAGGGAAACCCCCGATGCCCTGGCCAACACAGTATCCATTGCCCAGAGATGCAACCTGGAGCTGACCTTTGGCAAGCTCCACTTGCCTAAGTACCACCTTCCTGAAGGCAAAACCAACTCCCAGTTTCTCAGGGAACTCTGTGAGATAGGGGTAAGGGAGAGATATGGCGTGGTGACTGAGACCATACGGAAGAGATTGGAGCACGAGTTGAGGGTCATAGAGGAGACGGGTCTGGTGGATTACTTCCTGATTGTGTGGGACTTCGTGGACTTTGCCCACAAAAATGGCATCCTCACCAGCGGGAGGGGTTCAGGGGCGGGTAGCCTCGTGGCCTATGCACTCAAGATAACAAACGTTGACCCCCTGAGATACGACCTCCTTTTTGAGAGGTTCCTCAATGCAGAGCGCGTGACCATGCCCGACCTGGACATAGATTTTTGTGCAGAAGGGAGGGAAAAGGTAATAGAGTATGCCAGGCAGAAATACGGCGGGGACCAGCACGTGGCCCAGATTATAACCTTTGGCACCATGAAGGCCAAGGCCGTAGTAAGGGACGTGGGCAGGGTACTCGGCATACCCCTGGCAGAGGTGGACAGAGTGGCAAAGCTAATCCCTTTCACACCGGGTATCACCCTGGCCCAGGCACTGGAACAAGAGCCTGAACTGGCATCGCTTTATAAAAACGACCAGAGGATAAAACGCCTGTTTAATATCTCCTCCAGGCTGGAGGGTTTGTGCAGGCATGCCTCCGTACACGCCGCAGGGGTGGTCATCTCCGATGAACCTCTCACCCATTACGCCCCCCTTGCCAAGAATGGGGACGTGGTCACCACCCAATACGATGACGTTACCCTGGTGGAACAGATAGGCCTCCTCAAGGCCGATTTCCTGGGGGTAAGGAAATTTACCGTCATTGACAAGACACTTAAACTTATAAAGGAGACCACCTGCAAGGACCTGGACCTCTCACAAATACCCCTAAACGACAAGGCCACCTACCAACTCCTGTCCAGTGGGGACGTAAAAGGGGTGTTTCAGGTGGAGACCAGTCGTGGGATACAAGAACTCCTTAGAAGGCTGCGGCCTGAGGAATTCTCAGACATAATTAACCTCATAGCCCTTTACAGACCAGGCCCCTTACAGAGTGGGATGGCGGATTCCTTCATAGAATGCCGCCACGGTAGGGAAAAACCCACCTTCCTCCACCCCAGTCTGGAACCCCTATTAAAAGAGACCTATGGCATTATCCTCTACCAGGAGCAGGTTATGAGGATAGCCAACGTCCTGGGGGGGCTTACCCTGAACCAGGCTGATAATCTCAGGAAGGCCATGGGTAAAAAGAAGCCCGAAGTCATGGCTAAGTATAGAGACCAGTTTATCAGTGGAGCGGTAAAGAGTGGAATACCTGAGAAAACGGCCCATGAAATCTTCTCCCTCATGGAATATTTTGCCGGTTACGGGTTCAATAAATCCCACTCCGCCGCCTACGCAGTCATCACCTATCAGACGGCCTATCTCAAGGCCAACTACCCCACACAATACATGACGGCACTGATGAGCTGTGAGAAGCAGAATACCGACAAGATAGTCAGCTACATAGAGGATTGCAGGCGGATGGACATTGAGGTGCTTCCCCCCTGCATCAACGAGAGCCAGGCCGATTTCACTATGCTTGACGGTGGCACAAGGGGGAAGATACGCTTTGGCCTTGGAGCCATCAAAAACGTGGGGGAGAAGGCCATAACTTCTATCCTGGAGGCTAAACAAGGGGGTGGGAAGTTCACCTGCAGACACGATTTCTACAAGAGAGTGGATTCAAGGATAGTCAACAAGCAGGTCATTGAGAGCCTTATCAAGGCTGGGGCCTTTGACTCCCTGCCGGGCCGCAGGGAAGAACACCTTAAGGCCATCAGTTCAGACATGGAGGTAGCCGAAAAGAAAAGGGACCACCCCGAACAGACTCATCTGGCCTTTGGAGTACGGAGTGCAGAGTGCGAGGTTTCTAAATCCGAAACCCGCAATCCGCAATCCGCATCTCGGAATTGTCCTGCCTGCGGTGCATGGCAAGGCATTCCAGACCTGAAACCCGAAGAACTATGGGATGAAAAGACGAGGCTACAGGAAGAAAAGAGCGTCCTGGGCTTTTACGTAAGCAGTCACCCCCTGGACAAACTGAAGAAATTCCTGGCCGAGGACTCTCCCACCACGGCTAGCCTATCTGAGGCCACTGATGGGGAGGAGGTCACCCTGGCAGGGGTGCTGACCGAAGTAAAAAAGACTACTACTAGAAACGGCGACCCCATGGTCTACCTCCTCCTGGAAGACCTGGAGGGTCACGCCGAGGGCCTGGTCTTTAAGAGAGAACTGACCCAGTACGAATCGCTCCTCAAAAAAGATGAGGTAGTCCTGCTCAAGGGAAGGGTTATCTTCCGTAACGGCGGGGGCAAGGGACAAAGACCCTCCATCAAGGTCTCTGAGTTAAGTCCATTAGAGAAAGGGCTACAGGAGGAGAGCGTTGTTATAACCATAGACCCCACCAAACATGCAGACGAGACCTTAATACGCCTTAGGGCCATCTTCTCCACCCATCCCGGCCACTGCCCGGTATTCCTGGACATATTGGGGCAGGAAGGCCAAAAGACCCGCATAAAGGTCAACAACCGCTTCTTTGTTACCGTCAATGAAGATTTTCAGTCAGCAATAGGAGACCTCCTGGGGCCAGGGCACCTGCATTTTTCTATCCGCCCCCACGCCCCCTCTACGGTAGCCAGCCCTGAACCAACACAAAGGGCTCAATCCGCCTTAGGCGGAAAGGGTTCAAGAGTTCAAGGGACAGGGCCACTCCCGATTAAAAACGTTAGTCGTTGATGTAACCCTCCTGATGTGCTAAAATTCCTACTGTAGGGGCAACCCTTGCGGTTGCCCAAAATGATAGGGTAGGTGCAAGACCTGCCCCTACTTACTTACATTGCAAAGGACAGACATGAAAGAAGAACTAGCTTATGTATTGATCACCCCATATAGCCTGGTGAAGAGCCGTACGGGGGGGATTATAGGCAGGATACTCTCTATGGGGGCACTGGAGCTGGTAGGGGCCAGGATGTACGCCCCGAGCGATGAGCTCGTTGACCGTTACTGTGCTACCATAGAGACCCAGGACATCAAAAAAACCCAGATTAGGAAGGCCCTGTTGACCTACCTCAACGATTACTTCCGTAGAGATAACCGCTTTGGCATCTCCAACCGCACCATGCTCCTCTTATTCCAGGGTCCGGATGCCCTCCGTGTGCTAAATGACGCAGTGGTGGGTTCCATCGCAGGGGAGATTAGGGGTGACACCGTAAGGGGCACCTATGGCGATTACATCCAGGGAGAAAACGGACAGGTAGAATACTTTGAGCCTGCCGTACTCACCGCTACTGATGAAGAGACTAACAGGAAGCAACTGGCCCTGCTGGCAGAATACGCCGAAAGGGATGGCGGCGTGCTGGAACGCGTACTTAAATTCCCGGAAGGGACAAGACCAGAGACTACCCTGGTGATAATAAAACCAGAAAACTTCGTGAAACATAGTTCCAGACCGGGGAATATAGTGGACATCTTCTCCCGCTCAGGGCTATACATCGTTGGGGCCAAGGTCTTGCGGATGGACGTGGAGAGGGCCGAGAAATTTTACCAGCCGGTAAAGGAGGCCCTCAGGGAAAAACTTAAACCCAAACTGGCTAAACGACTCAAGGAATCCCTAAGTACCACCTTTGCATTCCCTTTGAAGGAAGAAGTGCTGGAGAGGATGGCTGACGAGATTAAGGGCCCTAATGCCGAGCACGAATTCAATAAAATAGTAGAATACATGACGGGCATAAACCCCTCTCAGATACAAGACCCAGAGGAGCGGAAGAAACCAGGCTCGGCCAAATGCCTGGCCCTCCTCTACAGGGGTATCAGTGCAGTAGAAAAGATACGTAACATCCTGGGAAGCACAGACCCCCTGAGGGCAGCAGACGCTACCGTGCGGAGCATCTACGGTTACGACCTCATGAGAAATGCGGCCCACGCCTCTGACTCGCCCGAATGTGCGGAGATGGAACGCAAACTGGTTGGCCTCTGGGATAACCGGGGGCCATGCGAAGAAAAGGAACTAATAGGGAGGTATCTGGCCAATAAGCTCTAATGAAGATAGAAACCCTAATAGTTGGCCCCCTGGACGTTGGCTGTTACATACTGGTAAATGAGGACAACGAGGCCATCATCATTGACCCCGGGGGTGATGCTGATGAGATAATTAAACTCATAAAGAGGCACAAACTACAGCCCCGCTACCTGATAAATACCCATGGCCACGGTGACCACATAGGGGCCAATAAGGAATTGAAGGCCCTCTTCCCTGAGTTGAAGATATGCATCCATGAGGGAGATAAGGAGGCCCTTACCAACCCCTTCAAGAACCTCTCTGCCCTGGGAGGGTTTCAATCTAAAGATTATATACTCAAGTCTCCCCCGGCGGATATTACCTTAAAGGAGGGAGACAGGATAACCCTGGGGAAAATCAGGTTGGAGGTACTGCACACTCCTGGACATACGCCGGGAGGGATATGTCTATTGGGTAGGTCAGAGGACAATAAGCCCGATGTCCTTTTCTCTGGAGACAGCCTCTTTCAGGGGAGCATCGGAAGGACGGACTTCCCAGGAGGTAACCAACAGGACCTCGTAAAATCCCTCAGAGAAAAGGTACTGACCCTGAAGGAGGATACCATCGTGTACCCCGGGCATGGCCCTAGCACCACCATAGGCTATGAGAAGGAGAATAACCCCTATCTGTAGGGGCAGGTCTTGCACCTGCCCATATAGGAGGGTAGGGGCAGGTCTTGTACGTGCCCATTGGTATCTGGGCAATCCGCCTCAGGCGGATGCCACTACTTCCCTACCTTTATGGTCTTAACCTTGGTCTTGGGCTTACGTTTCTTTTCCAGCCGCTCAATGGCTGAGTCTAGCACGGACTTTAATCCCCTGGGACGTAGTTCCCTGGCGGCCTGGACCAGATTTTCACATGCCCCCTTGAGGTGACCGAGGCACTTATCCGAGGCCTCTTCCACGTCCCTGGCCAGACGGGTATCATACAGACTTTTGGGGACGTACAGGAGTTCTATTCCGGTTTCTAACATAGATTGCCCAAAATCACTCTTCCAGAAGCGGTCTTGCTGTTCTATGGCCCATCCCTTCAGTCCATAGTCAGGAATGGCTCCCCTCCCACCCTTAGTGCTCTCTTCCTTCGCCATCTTTCTTCCCTCCAAAGGTTATGTTAAGTCTCTTCCCCTCAAACGCCGCCTTCACCAACTTTCGGTCTGCTACGGCCCTGGGCAGGAGGACGTTCCTCTTGTAACTCCCCAGCCTGATAATTAATTCGTTCTTGTACATGGATAGCTCCAGGTCTTTCTCATTGGCCGTAGGGAGGTGCAGAGAAAGACAGTAACTCCCATTATGTTGGATTAGTTTCACTGGCCGTTCTGAGACAAAGACCTCCGTCGGGTCTTTATCTCCATACAATTCCCTGGCCATCTCCCTCAGCCTCTCTATACCGACCATCTCCACCTCTCTGAAGCTTGACCTCAGGATGGGGAGGGGCGAGAAACTCTCCTCAATTTCCTTCAGATACTTTGACTGGATGTCATGCCACTTACGGAGGTAGTGTCCTGCCTCAGGAGGGAACACCCGGTTCACCACCACCGCATCCACCGGGAAGCCAAATAGGTTTAGATAAGAATAGGCCCTCTGGGACTCCTTATACACCATCTTCTCCGGGTTCATCACCAGCCTCATGGAAGAGACCTTGTCGTCGCACAGGATTTCCTTCACCCCATCAATGTTTTGATAAAGTACCTCTATGGTGCCATAGACCTCGTCATTGGGCAGCTCCACCTCTATCATAGGGTTAAGTACGGGCCTCACCATCTTCATAATTCTCCGCTCTATGTGGAAGAACTTTTCCATGTACCACCCGGCTATGTCCGGGAAACTGAGCATCCTCATGGTAGAGGCCGTAGGGGAACAGTCCAGGAGGGCCACGTCGTACTCCCCCTTATCGTGAAAACCCTTGAGTCTCAGTAGACTGAAGAGTTCTTCCATCCCGGGGAATACGGCAAACTCCTCGGCCACCAGGTCGTTGAATTTCGCCACCGCTACCAGGTTCTTCTTGATAAAGGACTGTATCTTGCCCCAGTTCCTGCTGAGTTCCTCATGCACGTCTATCTCCAGGCCAAACAGATCCTCTTTCAATCGCTTGGGCTTATCCCCTATCTCTAAGTTGAAAGAATCCCCCAGGCTGTGTGCGGGGTCGGTGCTCATCACTATGGTCTTGTAACCCAGGTCCGAACATCTGACGGCCGTAGCCGCCGAGACGCTCGTCTTCCCAACGCCCCCTTTTCCAGTAAAAAGTATTATCCTCAAGGTATATCTACCTCCTTGTAGGGGCAGTTCGTGAACTGCCCCTACGACTTGGTGTATTTTATAACTACTTGGAAATATGTCAACTAGAACTTAATTGCCTGTGTATTAGCTATAGACATAGGTAATCCGCCTAAGGTGGATAAGGGGGGGGAGTTCCCCCCCTTACCACCCCCGAAAAAA
>JASEHG010000072.1 GCA_030018855.1 Candidatus Brocadiaceae bacterium | reverse complement strand
GGAAAGGGGATCAAAGGGAGTGCACGGCCAGTTATTGAACCTTTAAACACTTGAACCCTTAAGCCATGAAGTTATGACCTACACCGTATTTGCCAGGAAGTATCGCCCGCAGACCTTTGAAGAGGTGGTCGGCCAGGAGGCGACGGTTACCACCCTGAGAAACGCCATCGCCCAGGGCAGGGTGGCTCACGCCTACCTGTTTGCCGGCCCGCGCGGTGTGGGAAAGACCTCCATAGCCAGGATATTAGCCAAGTGTCTCAACTGCCAGCAAGGCACCACCGATAGCCCCTGCGATAAGTGCGATTCCTGCAGGTGCATCTCTGAGGGGAGAGACCTGGACGTCATAGAGATAGACGGCGCCAGCAACCGGGGCATTGATGAGGTCAGGACCCTCAGAGAGAACATCAAGTATCTCCCCAGCCGCTCGCGCCACAAGGTCTACATTATTGACGAGGCACACATGCTCACCAAGGAGGCCTTTAATGCCCTGCTAAAGACCCTGGAAGAGCCTCCCCCTCACGTGAAATTCTTTTTCGCCACCACCGCCCCTAACAAACTGCCCGAGACTATACTGTCCCGCTGTCAGCGCTTTGATTTTAAAAACATATCCCTGGAGGACATCGTCAACCGTCTCCAGCAGATAACCAAAAAAGAGGGAATCAAGGCAGACGAAGAGGCCCTGCGTGCCATCGCCAGATACGCCAGGGGGGGACTGCGGGACTCTCAGTCCCTCCTGGACCAGCTATGGGCCTTCTCAGAGGGCACGGTTACAGTAGCCGACGTCCAGGGCCTGCTGGGTGCCGTACCGGAAGAGGGGGTATCCGCCCTGGTAGAGAGGTTCATACAAAAAGATGCCCCGGGGGCCCTCAAGATTGTAAATGAGACCCTTAAAGAAGGTAAGGACTGGGCTACCTTTATTGACCAGACGCTGTGGTACCTGAGGGACCTACTGGTGGTCTCCACCTGTGGATACGACCAAGGACTGCTTGAAAACCCCTGGAGGGAGGCCCAGCTCCTGAAGACCCAATCTCAGGCCCTCTCCCAGGAAACCCTCATGGCCATGATACAGACCCTGACCGAGGTAAAGCGGAAGGCCAGGGATGATTTCCAACAGAAGGTCTTCCTGGAAATGGCAGTGGTAAAGTTGGCCATGATGGACTTCCGCCCACTGTCAGAAGTCCTGTCCAGGCTAGAAGAGCTGGAAAAGAGGGCCTCTGCGATAGGCTACCTGCAATCAGCCGCTGGCAATCAGGAGACCAAAGGCGGGAACCCGAAGGCCATACGTATGGCCACCGAAGTCACAAATAGTCCCTCAGCAGGAGAAACCCCTGCAAGGGAGAAAATACAGTATTCCCTGCCTAAAGACATCGGAGGGGTCTGGACCCAGGTATTAGAAAGGCTACATCGGGAGAAACCCTCCACATGGTCCTATCTAAAAGAGGGGAGGCTCAGACAAGACGGGGAGCAAGAGCTAGTCCTGGAATTCCCCAATGACAAGCCCTTCCGCAAGAAGTACCTTGAGACCAATGACCAGGAGAGGGCGGTGGTGGAAGAATGCCTGGCCGGCGTATTGGGCTGGAGACCCAGGCTAAAGTTTGCACTCTATGAAAGGGCCGCCCCAGGTGAGGCGACTCCAAAGGACGCCCTGGTAGAGAAAAAGGTGGTAGGGGCCACCCCCGATAAAGGTCTGGCCGAGAAGGCGGTGGACCTCTTCAACGGACAGATTCAAAAGTGAAGGAGGATTACATGAAAGGTTTTGGCAATTTTGCCGATATGTTGAAGGAGGCCCAGAAGCAGGCCCAGAAGATGCAAAAACGCATGGAGGAACTCCAGCAAGAGCTAAAGGAGCGGGTGGTAGAGGCCAGTTCCGGAGGGGGTATGGTCACCGTCCACATGAACGGCCGACAGGAACTCCTCAACATAAAGATAGACCCGGAGGTGGTGGACCCCAAGGAGAAAGAGATGCTGGAAGACCTGGTGGTAGCCGCCGTTAACCAGGCCATAAAGAAATCCCAGCAGTTATATGAAGAGGAACTGGGCAAGCTCACGGGAGGGCTTAGTCTCCCCGGGCTCTCCGGGCTGCCCTTTGGGGGAAAGCCCTAAACTCCTTGAAACGGGAGGGAGACTTTTGCATAATAATGATAATGGGAGGTTGCGAGGTTTGAAGGGCTATCCAGAGGTAATGGCAAGGCTGGTGAAGGGACTGGCCAGGTGGCCAGGGATAGGGAGACGGAGTGCCGAGAGGCTGGCCTATCACATACTCTGCATGCCTGAAAAGGATGCCCTGGAGCTGGCCGCCACCATCGGAGAATTGAAGAGGAGGCTCAAACCCTGCCCTGCGTGTTTTAACCTGGTTGAAGGGGGCGTCTGTCCTATCTGTCAGAACCCTGCCCGTGATTCCAGCGTTATCTGTGCGGTAGAGGAACCTAAAGACCTCTGGAGTATAGAGAAAATGGGCCTGTATAAGGGCCTGTACCACGTCCTTCAAGGTCACATTTCCCCCCTGGAGGACGTCGCACCGGAAGACCTTACTATTGAAAAGCTGGTGGAAAGGGTAAAGGCAGGGCAAATAAAGGAGGTCATCCTGGCCACCAACTTCAGCGCAGAAGGTGACGCCACTGCCTTACACATACAAAAACAGCTAGAACCCCTTGGGGTTAAGATTACCCGCCTTGCAAGGGGCATACCTCAGGGGAGTTATCTAGAGTACCTTAACAGTGCAGTCCTTGCTGAGGCCATGGAGGGTAGAAGGACTTTTTAATATCGTTTTAACTAATAAATAGTATAATGAATGTATTATTGGCAGGCGAATTGACATGAAGTTAGAAGCTTCCTTACAACCACAACTCCAACAAAAATTAAAACTAGCCCCCCAGATAATCCAGTCCATAGAGATACTCCAGTTACCACTCCTTGCCCTGGTGGAACACGTGCAGATGGAGTTAGAGGAAAATCCCGTACTGGAGGAACTGCCTCTTGCGGAGAAGCCTGCTGCGGACGAACCAAAAGAGGAAGAAGACAAAGAGTCCGCCGGAACCTTGTCGGAGGGCGGCAGTGCCACAGGCGACGAATGGCAAGACTTCTCAAGATACCGCAGTAAGGCCACCCGCCGGGAAGACAGCGACTTGAAACAACAGGCCCTGGAAAATACCGCCAGCAAACCCATTTCCCTCCATGAGTACCTCCTGGGGCAATTCTCCCTGATGGAGATACCCGAAGGACTCCACGAGGTATGTGAGCTTATACTCTCTTATATAGACGACAGGGGCTATCTTACCGTCCCGCTGGAAGAGATAATAACCGGCGCACCCATCCCGGTCAGCCTGGAAACGGCCCAACAGGCCCTGCAGGTGATTCAGACCATGGAGCCCCCAGGGGTAGGGGCCAGGAACCTTGAGGAGTGCCTGTTACTACAGTTAGATAATAGACTGGAAGACTATGCCTTCCTGAAGGAACTAATCACCCATCATCTAAAGGATATAGAGATGAAGCGGTATCCCCAAGTCGCCAAGGGTATGAACAGGGATACCGAGACCATAAAGAGGGCGGTAGATTATATCCGCACCCTTAACCCCCGCCCTGGTTCCCTCTTTTTAACCGAACCAGTAGCCTATGTAGTACCTGACGTACGGGTGGAGTACGTGGACGGACGCTACGAGGTTATCCTGAACGAAAATTCAGCCCTACCCCGCCTGGCAATAAGCTCCTTTTACAGGGAACACCTCCATCAGAAGGGGTTGGACGCCACAACCCATCAGTTCCTCCAGAAGAAGATGGAATCCGCCAGGTGGCTCATAGAGGCCATAGAACAACGGAGGGCCACCCTTTACAAGGTAACCAACAAGATGGTGGAACTCCAGAAGAACTTCCTGGAGGAGGGTATCGCCGGGCTAAAACCCCTCAGGATGCAGGAGGTGGCCGACCAACTGGGAATCCACGTCTCCACGGTGAGCCGGGCCATCTCCCGTAAATACATCCAGACCCCCAGGGGTGTATTTGAGATGAAGTTCTTCTTTACAGGAGGTTTTGAGACCGCCCAGGGAGAGGTGGAGTCCTGGCCTGCAATGAGACAAAAGCTCGTAGAAATCGTTGCCAAAGAAGACAAGTCCCACCCCCTCAGCGACGAAGACCTCGCCGCCGTACTCCGCTCACAGGGCATTGACATCGCCCGCCGTACCGTCACCAAGTACCGCAAGGCCATCAAGCTCCCCTCCAGCCGAAGGAGGAGACAATATTAAACAGGCTACAGGCAACGGGGGCCAGGGGAAGGTTAAGGTTTTTGCCTGTTACCAGTCGCCTGTTACCTGTTACCTCGCTCCCCCTACCCTGCCTCCTGTCTTCTGTATTCCTTTGCTTTACAACGACCCCCTCTTTGTCCGCCTCAAGTGGATGGGCCGCTACCTACGGAGGGCCTGATGTTGATTGGGCCTATTCCGTCCAAGAGACCAGGGATGGTGGGTACATAGTGGCCGGTGCGACACGGTCATTTGGTGCTGGGGAGACCGATGCCTGGGTCTTAAAACTCAGACCCGATGGGTCCATAGAGTGGCAAAAGTCCTATGGGGGGGTTAAGAACGACTGGGCCCATTCCATCCAGCAGACCAGTGACGGGGGCTACATAGTGGCTGGTCATATAAGCTCTTTCTTTACAGAAGAAGAGGGAATTGTTGACCTCTGGGTTCTTAAGCTCGGACCAGATGGGGCTGTGGAGTGGGAGAAGACCTATGGGGGAGGTGGCTCGGATGAGACCAATTCCATCCGGCAAACCCGTGAGGGGGGATACATAGTAGCTGGGAGTACAAGCTCCTTCGGTACTGGAAAGGGAAATGCTGACATCTGGACCTTGAAGCTAGGGGTTGACGGCTCTATAGACCCCTCCTGTAACTTTATAAGGGATACCAGCATCTCCGGGAAGGACAGTAGCGCCACAGTCAAGGCCCCAAGTATACACTCTATAAACAGTGATGCGTATCCACGAGACTCTGAGGCAACGGTTCTGGATACAAACGCCTCAGTAAAAATCCTGTGTCCCTAGACACCGGCAATGGGGGACAGGTTACAGGAAACGGGGGATGTCTCTGGCCATTGACATGGCCAATGCCGAAAGTCCAACATGGTTTAGGTGGGAACTCCACGTGTTACTTGGTGGGCGTAGCCGTCCCCTCTCTACCTCAGATGGATGGGACTCCGGCCCAGGACAAGGTTTACTCCTTGTACTTAAAAAAGTAGTGCTTACCTATCTTTCTCCGTCGGGTAGAGATAATTTCGCCTCTCTCTATGCCGTCTGCGATATCACCTTCCCGGGGCCAGCCCTTATGAAAGAATAGCGCCCCATCGGTGGGGTCTATACCCATGCCCTCGTAGACCTCTTCGGCTACTTCAATGCACTCCTTAAGGGCCTCCTGCTCCTGCAAATTAAGGGAATCAATGTCCTCCAGCTTCCACCAGAGCTTCTCTTGCACACCCGCAAAGGCATCTCGTTTCAGTATTACCCCATCCCAGCCATATATACTGCCAAACTCCTTTCTGCGTCTAGAACGAACCCTTACCCTGTTCCTTACAACCCAGGCTACAGCCCTTTTCCCCTCAATTGATTCCCCAGCGGCCTCGGCAAAGATTACCCTGGCCAGGAGGGCAATGTCTTTATTCTCTGGCAACTTTAGCCTTGGCTCTTCCTTCTCCTCTGCCCAAATATTTTCTAACATTGTATAATCCCCCTCACAAAAATTAGGGAAACCCATTGTCTTACACCTCCACTGCCCTTTATTATTCTATTACCTCTGGTAGTATCTTAAGATATCCTTCTCTTTCCTCCCGGGTGATTCTAGTTGATTGTTTATCGTTGGGTTTATACGTAAACCAGATAAATTTAGGAAAAGCGGGTGAGTATTTTTTATTGGCGTTATAGAGTTTTGCGTCCCTTATCTCATAAATACTGTACACAAAATAGTTATGCCTCTGCCCAGCGTAGAAGGCAGTATAAATAATCTCGTAAACGCCATCGCGGTTTATATCCACAAAATCTTTCAGGCTTGCGGACATCGTATCGTAGTGTATATGTGAGAATGTGTGCCTCCTAACCTGGAATAATATATCAACCCTATGCTTATAACCCAGACCGCAACTACGATAGTCAGAGAATATTACGATGTCCTTCAATTTGTTATTATCCAGATCGGCATAGTAGACGGCAAAAACAAACGGTGTAAAACCTTCTTCTGTTTCAAATATAATTTCCTTACCGTCTTTAATCCTTAGTTTGTCATACACGTCTATAGTAGACAGTTCTACCTGTAAATCCTCAACCCTGGTTGTTGTCTCCCCCTTAAACTCTATTAACTCTTCTGTCTCCAAGTGGGGTGGCAGTTTTTTGCTTTTAAAGGGAAAGGGTGGATACTCTTCCATATAGGCCTCGGCCTCAGTCAGGCAAAAGGCAACCATTATGACGAGTAATAAAGAGGTCTTCTTCATAAGGCCCTGCAGTGTTGTTCCCTGATGATATAGCAGGAACGGGTTTAAAAAGCAATTCGGGGTTCAACCAGTTTCAATAATGGACCTGACCCACCAAAAAATGGAGGGATAAAAAGTGCTGACAATGGAAAGTGAGGCCCATTTAAAAGAGGTTTACATCGTGTACGAACGCCTGTCCAAAACTAAGTTTCTTTTTCTCAGGAGAAGAGTCCCTTAGTAATTGTTCGTGGAAAGCCTCTCCAGTACTCTCATGTAAAGGATAGCCCTCCTCACAAATTCCTCTCCTCTTTCATGGGTATACTCATGGCTGGTTACCATTGAATCCACGGCCTTTCCTCCCAGGGTGGGGTCACTGGCAAGGACCCGCTCAACCGCTTCCACGTAGTACAGGAGCTTAGTCTGGGCGAGTTCACTATCGGGTGATACCTCTCTATCTGTAATCCATACAGAAACCTCATGCCTTAACTCCCTCCTGCGAGAAATCGCATTGTTGGCACTTGTGGCCTCCCCCAGGATGGTGACACTTGGGTATCCCAGGCGGGCATCCAGATGCCTGGAGATGCCACTACCCTGACGCCTGGCAGTGCTACTACTATCCCCTACCTGGATAAGGAAGGATTGCACATCCTCCAGGGTTACCCCATCCGCCCTCTCCAGTTCTATCTGGTCAAGTTTCGCTGGGAGCTGATTTTGAAGTAGAGCCCTTATTTGTTTTAATGCGTCTTCTAACATGGCACTGTCTCCTGTACCTCTTAAGAATTTCCTCTCCTGTAAAATAAAAAGGCCCGAAGGAGACACACCCCTTTGTCCCCTCTTAATAGAGGGGAATCTCCCCTTCGGGCCTCTTGGAACCCGCCTTTGGCAGGACCTTCGGTTACCGTTTTCCAGGTATCCCGCCTCAGGCGGGTCAGCTATCAGGAACTTTTGTAGGGGCGGGGTTACCCCGCCCCTACTGACTACTGACTCAATACCTCTTTATATAACATACCTCTCAAAAAATAAATGGCTAGATTCCACGGCTTACCACTGGATTAAACAGGCGAGTTAGAAAAATAAGTCCGCTCAAGAGGCATGTCTGCAGTGGCACTCCCCTTCTCTCTCTACGCAATTGCACTGGCAGAGAGGTAGGGGCACGGCACGCCGTGCCCCTGCATTAGTAGGGGACTCGTGGTCGTGGCCTTTATGCATCATAGGCATCATGCACATACAGCCAAGGGCTAGTGGCAAGACTAAACTGAAGAGGAGGAGAACGTATTTCTTCATAGTTTTAATCTACCTCATTATTTTCATTGCCAGACACTCTACTCTTGGCTGAGAGGCCACTTAAGCGCCCTTCGTCCATGGATTACGGACATTACTAATATCTGACTTTCTTTCTCCTCAAATCTGTAAATAATACGATAACTACCAACCAAAATTTCACGGTGTGGTAGGTGTGGGAACTCAGGTATTTTATGCCCCATAAGCGGAAAGTTAGCAAGATTGGAGACGGCGTTTTGAATATTCTCCACCTATATTTGGGCGTACCGCCTTGAATCCTTAGCTATATATTCATAAATGTTTCGTAAATCATCAAGTGCTCGTATTGCCCATTTTATTTTTTGAACCACTTAGAGGTCTCCTTAACTACTTCCTCGTGTGGAACGATCCGCCCTTCACGGATGTCTCTTTCAGCAACCTCTAATTTCTGCCTGAGGTAGAGACGATACATAACCTCGTCAACATCTACCTCTTCAGGTAAGTCTTCTACTATCTCAAGGACTTGCTGTTTGGTGATAATCATATCAACTCCCTTTCTGTCCAACTTCATAAGAGGCCATCGGCTTTTAAGCGTTTCTTTAGCTCACTAAAGGGTATTATCGGCTCCTCCTTGCGAACGGCATCAAAGGCAATTATCCTATAACACTTATACTGTCAAGGATTCACGGTAGGGGACTCTCCCCCGTCCTCTTTTTCCCGAACCATCCCCTTCCCGGTCTTTTTACCTTAACCTTTTTGGGCCTGAGGTGTCTGAGGAGTTGCCACCTCTTTACCGTGTGGTAGATAATAGGAATTACAAAGAGGGTCACGAGCGTGGAGGTAAAAGAACCGCCGATTATGGGGACAGCAAGGGGCCTCATTATCTCTGCCCCTGAACCGGTGGCCCAGAGCATGGGTAAGAGGCCAAAGATGGTGGTAGATATCGTCAAGAGTTTGGGCCTTAGCCTTAGGACGGCCCCCTCCAGTATGGCCTCCGTAATCTGGGCCTCGTCCTTTATGTTCTCCTCGCCCCTCTTTTCAAAGGCCTCTTTCAGAAAGGCTACCATCAAAATTCCTGTAGAGGTGGCCATACCAAAAAGGGCAATGTACCCCACCCAGACGGCCACACTGAAGTTGTAACCCCAGATAAACTGGAATAACATCCCGCCCGTCAGGGCAGTAGGTACCGTCAGCATTATTATTATCGCATCCACGAAAG
>JASEHG010000071.1 GCA_030018855.1 Candidatus Brocadiaceae bacterium | reverse complement strand
CCTTATATTTCATTCCTCCTCCCATTCTTTTGCGTGATTATAGAGGCAGTACCTTCTCCTTGCAAGGGGATTAACTAGGGGGTAGGGGCTAGGGGGCGAAGTCATATTGTAAATTTTAAATTTAAAATTTACAATTTACACCTTACAATCTTCCTAATAAAATTTTCTCTCCATGACCTTGACAGCTTTAGACTCTGCGTTATAATTCCTTCCGTTTTTCTCGCCTTGCATTAGATTTCATGGTTTAGTGGTGGTTCCCATGGACTTCTATGGCGAATATCTGGCGGTGAGGTAGGGAAGATGCTAGTAAAGATGAAGGTCGGAGAATGGCTCAATAAGCGGAAGCTGGAGAGACTAGCATTAATAAAGGAGCGGTACAGAAAGCTGGTCTTAGAACCCAGGAAAGAAATTGAGTTTGAGCTAGATAAAGACCTGGAAGAGGAAGAAAGCTTTCATAATCTGCCTTGCACACCCCTTCATTGAGAAAGAGGGCGTGTTACATCCCTTTAGCCACGCCTTTCCTCCCCGAAGAACTTCTCTCTCTACACCTCCCAGGTGAGCCAGGACCTGATGGACATTTCCCGAGTGCTTACCATCTTAAAGCAGGAGAATAAGAAATACAGGGAACCTGCCGTGAGTGTGGTTGCACGTAGTGGAAATTCCTCTAAAGTATTTAAGGTGTTGGTATCTTGTCTGTTGAGTCTCCGCACCAAAGACGATGTCACCTCACGGGCCTCTGAAAGGCTATTTAGTCTGGCTGAGGGGCCGGAGGAGATGACCTCCCTGGACGTCTCCACCATAGAGAAGGCAATCTACCCAGTAGGTTTCTATAAGACAAAGGCTAGACGGATAAAAGAGATTTCCCGGGTCCTTATGGACAAGTATCATGGGAAGGTCCCAGATACCCTGGAAGGGCTGCTTGAATTGAACGGTGTGGGGAGGAAGACGGCCAACCTGGTGGTAACCGTCGGCTACGGCAAACCAGGTATATGCGTTGATACCCACGTCCACAGGATAGTGAACCGTTTGGGTTACGTCAGTACCAGGACCCCGCGGGAGACCGAGTTTGCCCTTAGAGAGGTACTTCCGAGGAGGTACTGGATTTCTATCAATGACCTCCTGGTCACCCACGGTCAGAATATATGTGTGCCGGTGTCCCCCAGGTGTAGTATCTGCCCTGTGGAGAAATACTGTCAGAAGGTAGGGGTTAGCCGCCACCGTTAGGAAAACGTGGAACGTTCTAAATGTGGATTGCGTTCCGAGTGCGGAATGGGGAATGCGGAATGCGGAATTTAATTCCGCATTACAGGGACAGTTCCCTGCCCGTAATCCTGCGGTAGGCCTCAAGGTACTTTTCCAGCGTCCTATGCACGATTTCCTTTGGTAGGAAGGGGGCAGGGGGGGTCTTGTCCCAACCTATCTGCTCCACGAAGTCACGGACGTATTGCTTATCAAAGGAGACCTGTGGCCTTCCCGGCGTATAATCCTCCAGGGGCCAGAAGCGGGAGCTATCCGGGGTGAAGGCCTCATCAATAAGTATCAACTCATTACCAAATCTGCCCCACTCCAGCTTGGCATCAGCAATAATAATCCCCCTCTCCTGGGCATGGGTACTGGCCTCTCTAAAGAGTGTGATACTCTTTCCCTTTATCTCTTTGGTAACTTCCTCTCCCAACATCTCTTGTACTTTAGTAATAGGGATATTCTCGTCGTGGCCGCTGGTGGCCTTGGTGGCTGGGGTGAAGATTGGCTCAGGCAGTCTCTCTGATTGGTTGAGGCCCGGGGGCAGTTTCACGTCTTGGCACCTTCCAGTAGATTCATACTCTTTCCAGGCCGAGCCTGCAAGGTACCCCCTGATTACACACTCTACGGGGAGTGGGTCAGCCTTTTTTACCAGCATAGACCGCCCCTGGAGGATATCTGCAAAGGCCTGTGCCCTTTTGCCCATCTCTTTAATATCAGTGGTAATAAAATGAGAGGGCGCCAGGGGTTCTAACTTCTTGAACCAGAACTCAGACAGGGCGGTAAGGATTTTGCCCTTGTTGGGGATGGCCGTAGGAAGGACTACGTCAAAGACGGATATCCTGTCCGTAGCGACAATGAGCAGGCTATTATCCAGTGCATATATATCCCTGACCTTTCCCCTCTTCAGGAGTGGTATGGGGAGATGGGTCTCAAGGAGGACGTCATAGCCTGGCTTCACTGAGGGGCTCTACAATTGCCGAGAGGAGGAGTCTGGTTTAACCAGGCCAGGAGTCTATGGACCCCTCGTAGATTGGGTTTGAGGGAGAGGGCAAGTTTAAGGTGTCCCGAGGCCGCGAAGGGGTCTCCCTGTTTAAAATGGGATTCGGCTATCTTCTTGTGCACGAAGGCACGCTCCGCCCGTCCCAGGTCCAGCTCAAGGGCCTTCTCATAGTAAAAGATGGCCTCCTTCGGGGAGGCCCGTCGGGCCAGCACACGACAGTATATCCTCTGTATCCTGTCCTTAATCTCGTCAAATAGATACTGCCTCTTGGCCTTCTGCTGGAGCTGGTAATAGGTCTCTTCATAAAGTTCCAGGGCCAACATATGCTTCTTCTGCCGTTCATACTCTTCGGCCAGCAGGAAGGTACAGTCTATGTAATCCTTAAAGGTGAAGTAGTTCAGGAGGTGTAACCCCGAGACAGTCTTTCTCAACCGTTCGTAGCTCTCCAGGGCAGGGGTGCCCTTTCCATCCAGGAGGTCTAGTAACATGTTCCTTGCCAGGGTATGGAGGCTGTTTTGATGCCTCTCCGGCGTCTCACATGCCCCGTTCTTCCTTAACTTGAGCAACCTGTCATAGAGTTTTCTGTGGGAATCGTCGCTCAGGGTCTTATAGGCCTGGATGACCAGTTTAACTTTATCTGCCGCCCAGGGTTCGTTCCCGTTCCTGTCGGGGTGATATTCCTTGACCAGCCTTCTGAAGGAGCGCTTTATCTCCTCCTGGCCAGCCCCTTCCTGGACCTGCAGTATGGCGTAATAATTTATAGGCATTGTTTCTTCTAGCATGGTAGTGGGATACAAACTTCTTTGCCCTGGGCAATCTTTCGGATGAGTTCCTGGTCTCCTCTAGTCAGCTTTCTATCTCTCTTAAAGAAGTTTCTTGCAGCCTTAAAATAGAACCAGCAGTTTACTATATTTTTTTTAGAAGTCAAATATTAAAAATTGACATAAAATATATAGACGAGACCTCTGCCCGAGGCGGACTTCACTCCCTTAGTCCGCCTCAGGCGGACCTGAGTGAAGCTGAAGGAATGACAAGTGAGCGGAGTTTTCCAGAGGACTCTCTGAATATAATACATTAAATTTAGCTGTCTTGTCAAAGGGAATAGAAAGGAGTATAATCACTAAATTTTTATGGGTGTGAGGAGACGCTGAAATCAACTGCTCGCTTAGGAGAGACAAAGATTATGGTTACACCTGTTAAAGGATGGGTTGCGGAGGTAGCAAGACTTACTCAGCCAGATAAAATCTACTGGTGCGATGGTTCAGAAGAAGAGGCACACAGGCTCGTTGAGATAGGGATAAAAGAAGAGCGGCTCGGAGGGCGGCCGGTATTTTATGAACTTAATCCGAAGACCTATCCTAATTGTTATCTCCATAGGAGTCACCCTTCTGATGTGGCGCGCACGGAACATCTGACATTTGTCTGTCATCCAGATAGAGAGACCGCAGGGCCAAATAATAATTGGATGGAACCAAAAGAGGCAAAAGAGCGCCTTACCAGATTATCCAGCGGCTGTATGCGTGGCAGGACGATGTACGTCATACCTTACATGATGGGACACCCTGACTCACCTTATGCAAAAGCCTGTGTACAGGTTACCGATACCGCTTATGTGGCGGTAAATATGAGAATAATGGCCCGTGTAGGGAAGTTTGCGACAGAAAAGATTGGAAGCAGTAAGGATTTTGTAAAGGGGCTTCATTCCGTGGGGGACCTGGACCCTAATAGACGGTTTATTATGCATTTCCCTGATGAGAATTTGGTGTGGAGTATAGGTTCTGGTTACGGAGGAAACGCCCTATTAGGGAAGAAATGTTTTGCCCTAAGAATGGCCTCCTGGTTAGGCTTAAAAAAAGGATGGCTTGCCGAGCATATGGTGATTATGGGTATTGAGGACCCCCAGGGTAATATCACCTATGTTACGGCCGCAATGCCCTCCGCCTGTGGAAAGACTAACCTGGCAATGCTTGAGTCACCGCTTCCCGGTTACAGGGTATGGACCCTGGGGGATGATATTGCCTGGTTAAACATCGGTCCTGATGGCAGGCTCTATGCCATAAATCCTGAGGCAGGTTTTTTTGGGGTGGTACCCGGGACTTCCATGAAGACCAATCCCAATATGATGAGGACCCTAAGGGCCAACAAATTCTATCCCACTATCTATACAAATACAGCCCTGAATGTGGAGACTAACGAACCCTGGTGGGAGGGGATGGATGGCCCTATGCCTAAAAATTTAGTGGATTGGCAGGGCAGGGCCTGGGATAGTTCCCAGGCTGGCGATGCCGCACACCCTAACTCCAGGTTCACTGCATCTATACACAACTGCCCCACGCTCTCAAAAGAGTTTGATAACCCCAAAGGTGTACCCATCTCGGCGATGATTCTGGGCGGAAGGAGGACACAACTTATACCTTTGGTGGTTGAGAGTTTCAATTGGCAGCACGGCGTATTCCTGGGCGCCAGAACGGGTTCGGAGACCACGGCCGCGGCCGCTCATCAAGTGGGTATGGTAAGAAGAGACCCTATGGCAATGCTTCCTTTCTGTGGCTATAACATGGGCGATTATTTCAGGCATTGGATTAATGTAGGAAAGAGGTTACCTCATCCCCCAAAGATATTCTCAGTTAATTGGTTCAGGGTAGATGAGAAAGGGAAATTTATCTGGCCAGGGTTTGGAGAAAACATGCGGGTATTAAAATGGATTGTGGATAGGGTAAATAAACGTGTGGAGGCCAGGGAAACACCTCTTGGACTCTTTCCCTACCTGAAAGATTTAGACCGGGAAGGGTTAAATATCCCTGAGGAGAGGCTTGAAAAATTATTTGAGGTCAACCCCCAGGATTGGCAAAAAGAGCTGGAGGATATAAAAGAGTTTCTAAGTCAGTTTGGCAAACACCTGCCGCAGGAAATCCACCAGGAGTTGAATAAAATGGAAAGAGGCCTCCGTGCCGTGGAGACGGCAAAAGGGGCGCATGGGTGATAAGGGGCTATATCCTGGAGGCATTGAAGGGGGCTTAGAGTTTTTCCAGAAGCTCTTCGGTCTTTTGGAACTAGTCAAGTTCCCCCACACGGTCTTTTCCCTCCCCTTTGCGATAATGAGTGCCTTCCTTGCGGCCCAGGGCATGCCCAGCCCAAGGGAGTTACTCCTCCTCTTAGGGGCACTTGTGATGGCCAGGAACTGTGCAATGGGTTTTAACCGCCTGGCAGACGTCCAGTACGACTCCACCAACCCCAGGACCCGGCAGTGGTACGTCCTCCAGCATCAGGTGGGGCGCCCTACGCTCCTGGCCTTCACCCTGGTCTCGGCCCTCCTATTTGTTGGCCTCTCCTGGGCGCTGAATCAACTTACTTTCCTGCTCTCTCCAGTGGCCCTTATTGTAATCGTTGGGTACTCTTATACCAAAAGGTTTACAAGTCTTTCACACTTCTTCCTGGGCACGGCCCTGGCCCTGGCACCACTAGGTGCCTGGGTGGCCGTAAAGGGCAGTTTTGACGTCCCCCCCTGTCTGCTGGCCCTGGCAGTACTCCTCTGGACGGCTGGTTTTGACATTATCTATGCCTGTCAGGACGTAGCACACGACCAGGAGATGGGCCTCCACTCCCTGCCCAAGAACCTGGGGGTAAAGAACGCCCTCCGCCTCTCCTCTCTCTTGCATCTACTAATGGTAGCAGTGCTCCTCCTCCTTGCCAGTTACGCAGGGCTGGGGAGGATATATCTGGCGGGGGTATGCCTTACGGCCGTCCTGCTATTTTATGAACACTCCCTGGTAAGACCAGAGGACCTGTCCAGGATTAACGTAGCCTTCTTTACCGTGAACGGCTTCATAAGCCTGGCGCTGATGGCGGCAACCCTGCTTGACATATTTTTATCCTAAATAAACGGAGGATAACTCCTGACTGCCAGATTAAGGAGTCTTAGTCCGGTCAAGAATACCCACAACAGGAAAGAGAATAGGACGAGGCCTGATAGAAAATTCACAGGGAAGAAAATTCGGGAGAGGATGTTGATAATCCAGAGTCCCCCTACAACGATACCCAGCCAGCCGAGATACTGTGGGAAGTCAGTATTAGAGAGCATGGCGAGGCCTCCCAGGCCCACCCAGCCTACCAGTCAGGTGGAGCCGAAGAGACAGAACAGCCCCTGCCCGTAGGCCTCCTGGGCCTTATAGATTAGTACGATGGTCTGTTTGACGCCTTTGTCAGAGGTATTGGTATATAGTTCTGCCAGGGTAGGGGTGATGGTGGCGTGTCTGAGGGGACCGATGGTACCCAGGATGATGGCAATCAGACCAAAAAGCAGTGCGATGTACGCATAAGCCGGTTCAGTCCTCAATAGTACCTGACAGAGGGCTGGGAAGGTGGGGATGAGGGAGAAGGAGAGGAGGATGCCCAACCACCAGAAGCTCTGCCACGAGGCCGTATTTCGTCCCACGGTCTTCAGTACCGCCTCGGCCTCTTGCTTTTCTACCATGGGCCAATGCCGCCATAGATAGGCATAAAAAAAGGCGGTGGAGACCGCATAGACCAGGGCCCCCCAACCGCCTAATTTTAAGAGCTTGGGGTCCACGAAAGGCTTAAAGTTTAAGAGTTCAAAAGTTCAAGGGTTTAAGGGTGGGGGCTAGACCCCCACCAGTTCCTTCTTCTCCTTTAAGGACTCTACCACCTCGTCAATGAGTCCGTACTCCTTGGCCTCAGCGGAGGACATGTAAAAATCCCTGTCAACGTCCCGCTCTATCCTCTCCATGGGCTGGCCGGTGTGCCGCATAAGGATACTGTTGAGGTAGCGTTTGAGACGGAGGATTTCCTCGGCCTGTATGCTTATGTCCGTGGCAGTACCTTTCATACCACCCCAGGGCTGGTGGAGCATGATCCTGGTGTGGGGCAGGGCATGGCGTTTCCCTTTCATCCCTGCCGCCAGGAGCACGGCGGCCATACTAAAGGCCTGGCCGATACAATAGGTGGCCACATCGCACTGGACGAATTGCATGGTGTCGTATATGGCTAGCCCTGCCGTGATTGAACCCCCGGGGGAGTTGATGTACAGGTTAATGTCCTGGTTCTTGTTCTCATTCTGTAGGAATAGCATCTGAGCGACCACGAGGTTAGAGACGGTGTCAT
This sequence comes from Candidatus Brocadiaceae bacterium, assembly GCA_030018855.1. Lineage (GTDB taxonomy): Bacteria > Planctomycetota > Brocadiia > Brocadiales > Bathyanammoxibiaceae > 2-12-FULL-52-36. The sequence goes on along the minus strand of JASEHG010000071.1, from coordinate 1,695 downwards.
CTATGGGGGTGCCGATGAAGATGATTCTATCCTTCAGCAACCGTGAGAATATATCGTAATGCCTTTCCCCATATCCTGTCTTCTCTACCACGTAGGGGACAAAGAGGGTGTTCTTGGGCTCTAGAGGTCCTTTCTGTTCTGTGCACATTTATGTCACTCCTTTTTAACTGCTATTACTTCTTCTTTTGTTTGGGGTTCGCTTGGGGCAGATGCCACCCTGGGTTCTTCCCCCGTGATATTAGCCTCTTTGAGGAGCAGTTTGATTACCTTGTCCTCCCTAATTTGGTGTCTCAGGGCAGAAGGGGCACCCTGTTTCTCCAGATGGCGTCTTATCTTGGCGGCAGTGGTTCCGTAAGACCTGGCCATTTCATTTATTCTTATTTCCAGGTCATTTTCTGTGGCGTAAACCCTTTCCTTGTCAGCAATGTATCCCAGGAGGAGGGAGATTTTTAGGTCGCTTATTACAGACCCCTCCGAGGCGTCTTTTAGTTTCCCACTCTCTTTTTCTATATCTTCTAAGGGCACCCCCTTCTGGAGGAGCTCTAGTTGGTAGCGGTAGAGTCTCTCTGCGGTCTGTCGCTGTATCCAATCCTTGGGGAGGTCAAATTTGGCCATCTCCAGGAGTCTGGCGAAGGCCTGGTTCTGGAGGTCCTGTTCCACCCATCGTTTTTTCTCTACCTCTAGCTGGCGCCCTACGGCCTCTTTCAGCTTCTCCAGGCTGGGGAAGTTCATCTGTTTCGCCAGGGCGTCATTGAGTTCCGGGACTGTGGGCCTCTTTATTTCTTTTATAGAAAGCCTTAAGGTGCCCTCTTTATTCCTGTACTCTGCTACCTGGAATTTGCTGCCTAGGTTTACCTTTACCTCTTTAGTCTCTCCTGCCTTGGCACCCACGAGGAGCTTGGTCAGGTCAGGGACAGGGAAGGCTCCTACCCGCTGCCCAGATACCCATAATGCTACTTCCTCTTCATGAGAGACGGTCTTTCCCTCCACCTCTACCCGGTAGTCACATAATACCTGGTCCTGGGCCAGTGCCTCTCCTCCCTCCACCGACACCAATTGCATCCTGCTGAGGCCGACCCGGTTAAGGGCCGATTGTAGTTCTTCAGGGGTTACCTCTGCGGATTTTCTCTTAAGCTGGAGTCCCTTGTAGCCTTCCAGTTCAAAATGGGGCTTCACCTCAAAGGTGACCTGGAAGTTAAGAGGTTTGGAGGGGTCAAAGTCTATATCGGCAAATTCTGGTTCTCCGATTGGTTCCAGTTTGTTCTGTTCTATTGCCTGCTGGTAGAAATTGCTCAGGAGGGAATTTCTTACGTCTTCCTTCACCTGTTTGGAGAACTGCCGTTCTATGAGTCCCTTTGGGGCCTTACCCTTCCGGAAGCCTGGGAGTGCCAGAGAGCCCTTTAACTCCTCAAGGCGTTTCTTGAGTTCTTCTTCTACGTTCTCCCTAGGCACCTCTACCTTGAGGCGTTTCTTGCAGGGGCCTATCTCTTCTACGGTGACGTTAAAGTTTGGGGCGACTTTTTCCATCTTTTTATATAGGAGGTGTTATGGAGCGGGTGATGGGTTTCGAACCCACGACATTCACGTTGGCAACGTGACGCTCTACCACTGAGCTACACCCGCCCTCTGTTTTTACCTCAACTCTCTCTCCTTAAAGGAGGCGTGTATAAATCTTAAACGCCGTATCTCTATGGT
>JASEHG010000070.1 GCA_030018855.1 Candidatus Brocadiaceae bacterium | reverse complement strand
CGTCCGCCTGAGGCGGAGCGAACAATACGCCCCTACGCCCTGTCTTGACCCCTAAATGGGGGAACTGCCCCATTATATCCTTTACAATAAAGATATTTACCCTAAAATTTGTAGTGTAGGGCGCAAAAATGGACGACGTAATCTTACCCAGAAGATACCTGGTGGGTTTTGATACTACCCAACTGCCCGAACTCTTTACCGAGGTACTGGTGATCGGCAGTGGGGTGGCCGGGCTTTCAGCGGCCCTCTCAGCGGCCGAGGTGGCAGGGCCACTCCCACCTAAGGTGGCAGGGCCACCCCCGACTAAGACGTCCTCCGCCCCTTTCTCCGCCTCAGGCGGACACCCGACAAAGGTACTCATTGTCTCTAAGAATAAGCTGGGGGAAAACAATACCATGCGGGCCCAGGGGGGTATCGCAGTAGTGCTCTCCCCCGGGGATAGCTTCAGGTACCACATAAAAGATACCCTGGAGGCAGGGCAGGGCCTGTGCGACCAAAAGGTGGTAAAAGAGGTGATACGCAACGGGCCTGGCAGGATAAAGGAGTTAATAGGACTGGGGGCTAAGTTTGACCGTGCGTTCAGCTCAGTACCTTACGGCACGGGACAAGGGCCACCCCAGCCTGAAGACGGCCCCCTGGCCATGGCCAAAGAGGGGGGGCACAGCCGCCCCAGGGTAATCCACGGCAGGGGGGATTCCACCGGGATGGTGGTAGAAGAGACACTGCTGGAGGCGGTGGAAGGCAACACCAACATAGACACCATGGACCACTGCTTTGCCATAGACCTTTTAGTGGTGGAAGGGGCCTGTCGTGGGGCGTTGCTGTGGCACAAACAGAAGGGGAGGCTCGTCGTCTGGGCCGGAGAGACCATCCTGGCCACTGGGGGCTGTGGTCAGCTCTACAGGGAGACTACCAATTCCGTGGTGGCCACCGGAGACGGTGCGGCAATGGTCTACCGGGCCGGGGCCACACTGCAGGACATGGAGTTCGTCCAGTTCCATCCCACTACCCTTTACATTGCAGGTGCCGCCAGGGCACTAATTACCGAGGCCATGCGGGGCGAAGGGGCCATCTTGAGGAATAAATGGGGCGATCGCTTCATGCCCAGGTATCACCCAATGGCCGAACTGGCACCCAGGGACGTGGTCAGTCAGAGCATACTCCACGAGATGCAGCTCACCGAGCATACCCACGTGTACCTGGACGTAACCCATCTACCGAGGGAGTTTCTGGTCTCCCGCTTTCCCCATATCTGCTCCACCTGCAAGTCTTTCCATATAGACATCTCAAAGGAATTGATCCCGGTGAGGCCAAGCGCCCACTACATGATGGGGGGTATAAAGGTGGATGCCAGGACACGTACAGGTATCCCACACCTCTATGCCTGTGGAGAGACGGCCTCTACCGGGATGCACGGGGCCAACCGCCTGGGCAGTAACTCCTTATTGGAGGGACTGGTATACGGTCATAAGGCAGGCAGGGAGGCCTCCCTCTCGTCAAAACGGCGGCATGGCAAGGTGAGACCCTATCCCCTGGAGGTAAGTATGGAGGCCAAGAGGCTGCGGAGGCTGGACCTGGAGGATATAAGGGATTCCTTAAAGAGCCTCATGTGGAGGTGTGCCGGAGTGGAGAAAGACGAGAAACACCTCAAAGAGGCTGCGGACACGTTGGCCCAATGGTGGGAATACGTCATGGATAAAGAGTTTCATACCCCTGAGGGCTGGGAACTACAGAACATGATCCTCCTAGCAGGCCTCATTATCAGGGCGACACAGGATAGAAAGGAGAGCAGGGGTGCCCATTACAGGAAGGACTATCCCCAAAGGGATGACCTACATTGGAAGAGGCACATCACTTTTACAGTAGACAGTAAACAGTAGACAGGATACAGGGATACTGGTTTTCCCTGTCTACTGTTTACTGTCTGCTGTCTACTTATCCTTCGTACCTGCCTGCCACCAGGCTTACGTTATGCCCGCCGAAGCCGAAGGAATTGCTCATGGCCACCTTTATAGCCGTCTCCCTGGCATTGTTGGGGACAAAGTCCAGATTGCCGCACTCCGGGTCAGGGTGCTCATAATTAATAGTAGGAGGCACTACGCCCCGCTGTATGGCCAGGACACAGATAATCAGCTCCACCGAGCCGGCGGCACCCAGCAGGTGGCCCATCATACTCTTGGTGGAACTGACAGGTACGCGGGGGGCAGAGTGATTAAAGACCCTGTTAATAGCCCTGGCCTCTATCTCGTCCCCCAGGGGGGTAGAAGTGGCATGGGCATTAATATAATTGACGGCCTCGGGGTTGCGCCCGGCGTCGGCCAGGGCACTGTTCATGGCATTAATGGCCCCCCTGCCACCAGGCTCAGGGGCGGCCATGTGACTCCCATCGGCACTGAGGCCATAGCCCATCAACTCTGCATAAATAGGTGCCCCGCGCCTCCTGGCGTGTCCCATCTCCTCCAGGATTACTACGCCAGCCCCTTCTGCCAGGACAAAACCATCCCTCTCCTTATCAAATGGTCTTGAGGCCCTTTGGGGCTCATTATTCCTGGTGGAGAGGGCCTTCATATTCATAAAACCTGCCACTCCTAGAGGGGTAATCACCGCCTCTGTCCCTCCGGCAATGACCACATCGGCCTCTTCCCTCTGGATGAGCCTCAGGGCCTCGCCTATGGCATGGGCTCCCGTGGCACAGGCGCTTACTACACCGAGATTGGGGCCGTGGAGTCCGTACTCTATAGCCACCATTGCAGAGGCGGCATTTATCATAAGCTTGGTAATCATAAAAGGGGAAACTCTGGAAGGCCCCCGCTCCAGGAGGGTTCTGTGTTGCTCTTCTAGTTCGTGGAGTCCCCCCATGCCAGAGCCCATAATGACCCCGGCACGTGTAGTATCAATTTTACTAAAATCCAGGCCCGAATCCTTCACGGCCATCCTGGAGGCCGCCATTGCGTACTGTACAAAGGGGTCTAACCTGCGGGCCTGCTTTGGGTCAAACCATTGGTTCGGGTCAAAGCCCTGAACCTCCCCCGCAAAGTGGACGTCATGCTTACTCGTATCAAAACTCTTTATCTCTCTTACACCGCTCTTGCCCTGACAGAGGGCCGACCATAGGGTCTCTTTGTCGCTCCCCAGGGGGGTAACGACTCCCAGGCCGGTGATCGCTACCCTTTCTTTTCGCACTTCCCAGCCCGCTCCTCAATGTACTTAATGGCGTCCTCTACAGTCTTGATCTTCTCCGCATCCTCATCCGGGATATTCATATCAAAGGCATCCTCAAGCTCCATGATGAGTTCCACCACATCCAGAGAGTCAGCCCCAAGGTCATTGATAAAGGACGTCTGCGGGGTAATCTTTCCTGCACTTATACCCATCTGTTTGCTTACGAGCTCTATGACTTTTTCTTGAACGGATGGCACGCCTTACCCTCCTTTAAAGGACCCTCAAAAGGGAAATACTCTTCTCACAAAAGATGCTAATATAATAAATGCTAAGACGTATGTCAAGCAGTCTACGCTGACTTTTTGAGTTCAGCAACGAACCTCAAGGCGTCAAAGAGGGGGCGTGGATGGAGCTCCCATAGAAAGGAAGACTCCAGCGTCCCGGCATCGGCACAAAGGGCACATGACTCGGCCCTCCTTATGAAATCCTTGTATCCGGCACCCCCTATTATCTCCCTCAAGCTCCTCTCCCTTACGTTAGCCATTATCCGTCCAGGACGGGTACAGTCAATGACGTCCCCGTTGGTGTCTACCCTGAAGACCAGCTTCTTGTAATGGCATCTGTAGTGACCATTCGTGTTAAACGTAGCGTGCGAGCTTGTCTTGCACGGTTTTATGAAGGCATTTAGATACTCATAAGAATTTACTACAGGGAACCCCCTGTTCTTGGCGTGCCTGATGAGCTTAAAGGCACTTGACTGCCCTTCCTGAGAGGGCACTGCCCCGGGGTCTATGGGCCTGGGAGAGACGGCGTAATCACGTGTGTTTATTGCCTGAAAGATAATGGGAAGCCCCTCCTTACGACTGAACCCCAGTAGACCCTCCACCTCCTGGAGGTTCTCCCTTGTGATTACTGAGATAATTATGGGTCTTACCCCGGCAAAGTCTGCCCTGATAGACCTTATACCGTCTACAGCCCTTCCAAAACACCCCGGCAGGCGGCGCAGGGTATCGTGGAATTCGTTTGGGGCGTCAAGGGATACCAGGAGGGTATCCAGATACGGCCCTATCTCCACCGCCCTTTCTAGTAGATTGTAACCATTGGTAATGACCGTAGTCTTCAGGCCCGCCTCCCTGGCCGAAGACAATACCTCCCCCAGATCCTCCCTCAACAGGGGTTCTCCACCCCAGATTACCACGCTCAGAAAGCCCGACCTTCCGGCCTGGACGTACAAGTCCTTCACCTGTCCACTATCCAGCTCCTCCCCCTCCCCTTTCCATAAACAGAAGGGGCAGTCAGCATTGCACCGGCGGGTGATGAGGTGGGAGAGTATAAAGGGCCTGCCCAGGAATCGGGCGGCCAGGAGGGCCTTGAACGGCCTAGTTATCTCTTTAAAAGAGGCAAATCCCATTTACTAATCACTTCTTTCAATACAATTCTACCCCTTAACCACCTACTGTCAATATAAATGGGATGCGTCCCTGATTCCCCCCTTCCATTTGGGTTGATTTTTGCCTGGACAGGGGTTAAGCTATAGTTTATCCTGGTGAGGGTTTTCTGTTCCCACACGGTAGAGCGTGTTCCGCCTGAGGCGGATGCCCCACACAGGATAAGAAAATGTGTTCACGGCTAGTACGAATCGGCAAGAGGCGAATCATTCCCCCTAAAGAGGGTCTTTTCTCATGCAAATGGTAGTAACCGGAGGTGCTGGCTTCATAGGCTCACACCTCTGCAAATACCTCCTTAATAAAGGACACTCCGTCATCTGCATAGACAACTTCTGCACGGGTTCCGAGGATAACCTCCCCTCCCCTTCCGAGACCGGGAAATTTAAATTCATAAAACATGATGTTACCGAGAGTATTTATCTGAAGGAGGACATAGACTGCGTCCTACACCTGGCCTCTCCGGCCAGCCCCGTGGATTACCACAGGTTACCCATCCAGACCCTTAAGGCAGGGGCGTTAGGGACCCTGATGGCCCTGGGATTGGCCAAACTCAAAAAGGCCAGGTTCCTCCTGGCCTCCACCTCAGAGGTCTATGGCGACCCCCTGGTACACCCCCAGGTAGAGACCTACTGGGGTAACGTCAACCCCATAGGTCCAAGGGCCGTGTATGACGAGGCCAAACGCTTTGCCGAGGCCCTTACCATGGCCTATCACAGGGTCCACGGTATAGATACACGTATAGCCCGCATCTTTAACACCTACGGCCCCGGGATGCGACTGGACGACGGCAGGGCTCTGCCCACCTTCATCTCCCAGGCCCTGAAGGGAGAAGACCTCACCGTATTCGGCTCAGGGAAACAGACTAGGAGCTTCTGTTACGTCTCCGATATGGTGGAGGGCCTCTACAAACTCCTTTTGTCAAAGGAGCATGAACCAGTTAACCTGGGCAACCCTGAGGAGGTCTCCATCCTCCAACTGGCCAGGGAGGTGGTAGAGCTGGCCTCCAGCAAGAGCAAGCTAATCTTCAAACCCCTTCCGGAAGACGACCCAAAGGTGAGAAAGCCCGACATCTCCAGGGCAAAGAGGCTCCTGAACTGGGAACCAAAGGTGGGACGTAGAGAGGGACTCCTGGAGACCATAGAACATTTCGCCAGGAAGCTTAGGGGTCAGGGGGTAGGGGTTAGGGAGTAGGGAGTAGTAAAAGATTGCTAGCCCCTACACCCTATCCCCTAGCTCTGGGGGTGGTAAGGGGGGCAAGGCCCTCCTACAGCTTGTTTCTTGACATCTTAAGATAAGAAAACTACCTTGAAGAAGAAACTACTGGCCATAGCAGGGAGCCCCAGGAAGGGGGGCAATACGGACCTCCTCCTAGAAGAGGCAATAAGGGCCTCCCACCAGGCAGGAGTAGACGCCTTGCTATTGCGGGTGAGTGAACTAAAAATTTCCCCCTGCACTGCCTGCGGGGCCTGCTGGAATAGCGGGGAGTGCGTCCAGCAGGACGATATGCAGACCGTTTACCCCCACCTCCTGGACTCCCATTACATAGTCATCGCCTCACCCCTCTACTTCATGGGGGTGAGCGCCCAACTCAAGGCACTCATAGACCGTTGCCAGGCCCTCTGGGCCAGGCGCTTCATATTGAAGAAGGACCTCCACAACAACCCTTCCCCTTCGATGTCATTGCGAGGGGCGGAGCCCCTAAGCAATCTCGCTTTTAAACCCAAGGGCCTGTTCATCTCCGTAGCCGCCTTGAATAAGGGCGACAAAATCTTTGCCGGCTCAATCCAGACCGTAAAGGCCCTCTTCCACATACTTGGGGTGGAGTACAAAGGGGAGATACTCTGCCACGGACTTGAAGAAAAAGGGACAATCCAGAAGCATCCCGAACTCCTGGAAAAGGCCCGCCAGGCTACCCTGCAACTATTCACCGACCTGCCTCGGGTAGATAAGGGAGAGGTCTCCCCCTTACATCCATAGATAGGACTAGAATTAAATATTTTGTTCCAACAGGGACTCCATAATGATGGAACTAGGATAGGCCCCAGGATGGCGGGCCTTGACGAATTTTAATGCCTCCTCCATGTCCATCCCGATGGACATAAGATATACAATGGCCGCCGAAGGACTCCTGGACACGCAGGCATCACAGGCCAGGCAGACATTCTTGCCCTCACTTATCCACCCGTACACCGTATTCTTTATCTTTGAGACAACTTCCGCATCCCAGGGTACGTTGTCATCTATTGCAATCTTAACCCCGCGGTTTGTAGGCATCTGACTGAGTACCAGCACCTCAAAATCCTCGGGTAGTTCTTCAGCCTCCTTTCTAGTAGTCAGATATAGCCTGGAAAGGATTTGATAAATCATCTCTGCCCTAACCTTTCTAGTTGACAATCCCTCATTCCTGTAGAATCGTTGATTATTTATACACCCTTCTGTCTGATTTTGCCAGCCCTGAACCGTCCCTTCTTCGCCTCAGGCGGATCAAGGGCAGGTCTGGTTTAGGGCCAGAGGGGGTTTGGTAGCCGCTCCGCCTGAGGCGGATAGCCTGCGTAAGTAAAATACGCAACCTAAAGGTTGCGGCTACCAGAACTCGCATAGGTAGTAGTCGCCCCGCCTGAGGCGGATAGCCTGCTGGGGTTGCTTTTGCCTAAAGGAATTCTATAATGGCCTCTCCTAAGAGTATACAGAGAAAGTCATAAATGGCCAGTTTGCAAAAGATTAGACGCAAGTCCTTACTTTATAAAAGTAAAGTAGCATTCGCCGACTTCTGTATCAACCACGTGGAGGGGTGTTCTCATGGGTGCAGATACCCCTGCTACGCCATGATGATGAAGAAGAGGTGCGGCGTTATTTCTTCCTATGAGGATTGGTGCAGGCCCAAAATCGTTGAGAATGCCCCTGAACTGCTTGAGAGGGAGTTGTCAAGATACCAGGGTAGGATTAAATCAGTCCACCTGTGTTTCTCTACAGACCCTTTTATGTTTGGGTACGATGAGATAGGACAGTTAAGTCTAAGGCTAATGAGGAGGTTGAACAGTGAAAACATCCCCTGCACGGTCCTTACAAAAGGCGTTTATCCAGGGGAGATTACCCTGGATGAGGGGATGTGTAGAAATGAGTTTGGTATTACGCTTGTCTCATTAGACGAGGGCTTCAGGCGGGAGTATGAACCCAATGCCACCAGATTTGAGGAACGTATTAATTCCCTTAGATACTTGCATGAAAAAGGCCTCAAGACATGGGTGAGCATGGAACCATACCCCACGCCCAATATAATAAGGCAAGACCTGCTTAAAATCCTGGAGGCAGTATCGTTTGCCGACGAGATTATCTTCGGGAGGTTAAACTACAGCCCCAGGACAAGGGCCTTTCCACACCCAGAAGTCTTCTACAAAGACCAGGCAAAGGCCGTAGTGAGTTTTTGCAAGAGAAACAATATCTCGTACTATATTAAGGATGGGACCCTAACCTAGCCTTAGTAGGGGGTGAATATCTTCAACCCCTACTGGCAAGAGATAACTACTTCCACCCCTGGGATGGGACATCAAAAGAATGAAATTTTTTTCTAGCGTAGTTGTGATAGTTATCTTGGGGGAACAGGTAAGAAATCAAGCCGTTCATTTATAGCTAGTTGTATTCTTTCTGTAATTCTCATAGGCCATTCCCCCAGCCTATGTTGCATAGCTTCAGAAGATACTTCGTATTTTCTGCGTAATCTATCTACCAAATACTTGATTATTGCATCGGGGTCTCTAAAACCTACCCTGCCAACCAGCTCTTTATAAATGCATCCGCTGTCTTTCTCTATGTAAGGGCTGGGCATAAGGATGGCCGCCGCAAATCTTTTAGCATTTCTATCAATCCTGCTATATCCTCTCCAGCTTTGTAGGCTAACCGCCTCTTCAACGCTATTTATCTGTTCCAATAGTGGTCTATGTAAGCGGAGATGTCCCAACTCCTCTGCTACCGTGAAGCGATACAAATTGGGTCTTTTATCTGCCACCCATTCATCAATAATGATTTTGAAATGACGTCCTTCCTTGTAAATAACACCGAATACGCCTCTATCCTTCAAGTTGGCCTTGTAGTCTAATGCCACATTAGATTCTTGCTCAATCAGGAAATCTATGTCTACAGGAATAGAGACAATGGGGCCATATTTTTCCAGCAAAAACTGGTGGGCTAAGGGTTCTATTTTAAAAACGGTGTATTCAGGTATTTTTGTAAAGTCCACTTATAACTTTCCATAATGTCGCTGTACATAATCTGCCAGGTCTAACAACTCTTTCTTTGTCAGTTTCTTGTTCTGGATGGTACGCAAGAGGATAGGAATCCCAGGGGTTTTCCTGGTAAAGGCCATTACATCCGCCGGAAGAGCACCCTTTTTGTGTCTACTTGCTAAGTCAAAAAGGGTATTCCATTCCTTAGACCCACGCTCTATACCAAGTGTCTCAGCTATCTCCTCTAGAGTCTCTGGGTCTTGCGGCGGCGGCACCCTCCCGTATTCAATATTGCAAAGGTT
>JASEHG010000006.1 GCA_030018855.1 Candidatus Brocadiaceae bacterium | reverse complement strand
CTTCTTCCCATGAGGCTTTCCACAACCCATAATCACACCTCCTTTTAGTTGAGTGCCACTCAACTCTTTAATTATTACTCCATATTGCTCCTTTTTTCAAACCTTTTCTTTATCCCAGGGCTGTGAATCATACTGGACATGGGAGCGTTCTGCATGCCTCTTCTTATTATGGACGTAAGTGGATTTCACCCCCTTACCACCCCAAAAGAGAAAAGGGGTTATTCTCAAGACACCCTTCTGAATGTAGCGGAGAACCTTCTTCATGCCTGGTTTTGTGTACTTCTGATTTAGGAGCGGATTTATTATTGTATAAATACAATAAAGTACGTAAAATTTGGAAACCTTAAAAATCCCTATCTATGTAATCTAGTATTGCTAAAACGGGGGGCTTAAACATCGGTCTTGGCATAGGGACAAGAAAGGAGGCATGGTGATGGAGAAACTGGTTAGTGTGATAAGGCAAGGCAACTTCCTGTTTGTTCTGCTTCTCTTAGCCACATGGGTGGTCGGGTGTGCCCCAGGTAATGCTAATCTCGTACCTGCTCCCACTATTACAGACCCTTTTATCTTTGGGGACGTTTATGTTGGAACAACTAAGTCTGGCACCATCAGCTGGGTAAACAACGGAACAGACCCTGCGGATATGATAGCGGTCCACGTTAATACTGAAAGAGCATTTACTGCTAGCGTTACCACTATCTCCCCGAGCGTGGTTATTAATCCTGGTCAGACCAGTCCAAATGTGAACATCAACTTCACACCCACTCGGACAGGGCCTCACAGGGGGAGGGCAAGTCCAATATTTACGGGGGGACCCCCTACTAGCATAGGGCTCAGAGGGAATGGGGTCGCTCAGAAGGCATTGGGCGCGCTTTCGGTGGCAGGTGGTAATGTAGTCGCAGGGCAAGTCCTTGACTTTGGTAACGTCCTGGTTGGGAGAAACGCTACCCGCACCTTCAATATACAAAACAGCAGTGCCAATGCCATCACGGTTAATGTCTCCTGGAGTGCAGGCACCCAGGGTTTCTCGGTAACAGCCCCTGCAGGCGGAATTAACGTCCCGGCAAATGGGAGCGTCACGGTAACCATTACCTTTACTCCTGCTGCCGTTGGCACATTTACCGACGCCGGCACCTTTTCGGATGCTGGAGGCACTAATCTGGCAGGGACTGCCGTCAAAGGAAATGGAATTAGAGAGGAATAGGACTGAGGTGCTGAGTTCTTAAATTTGGGTGAGGCTTCCGTTTCTCTGTGAAGCCTCACCCCTTGTATCCGTTCACTTGACGGCATAAGACATAAACTCCGTATTGCAGAGGCACATGGCCTGTCCCTCTCTATCTAAGGCTATCATACCTGCCTTCCCCCCAATGGCCCCCAGTTCTCTGAGGGCCAATTTCATGGCCTCCTTTAGCCCCATACCGTCAGTAACCCTCGTTGCTACCCTTACAGCCAGGGCCGCATTGACAATGTCCTCTCCCCTCCCCGAACAGGATACACCCACTAACCCGTTGGCATAGGTCCCACACGGAGAGGCCACGTCACTCACCCTGCCCGGGGTCTCGCACCCTACCCCACCCGTAGAGGTGGCAGATGCAATATCCCCCTTACTGTCTATGGCCACCGCCCCCACTGTGCCTGCCCTGAACCCTGCTGGTCCAGGGCCTATACCCCCACAGCGTTTTTTCCATTCCGCCAGGCTCTCCTTGGTAATCGGGTTATAGGGCCTGAAGCCCTTCGCCCTGGCAAAGGCCGTGGCCTCCCTACCGGCTAATACCGTGAATCTCTCCCCTTGCAGGAGGCGGGCCACCCTGATAGGGTTCTTTACCCTCTCAATGTTTACCACCGCCGAGAACCTTTGCCTGTGGCCCTCCATCAGGGAGGCCGTAAGCCTTGCCCTGCCGTCGGACTGGAGTCTTGAGCCTGTCCCGGCATTAAAGAGGGGGTTATCCTCAAGCATCACCACCGCACACACCACCACCTCTAACGCCCCCTTTTCTAAAAGGACAGGATATGCCCCCTTGAGCACCTCTTCCAGGGCCTTCTGTATCTCCCTTTGTTTTTTTACGGACGGTCTCTTACCAGCACCGCCGTGGATGATGAGTTTGGGAGGCATAAGCTAGTATGCTTTCAAAGCGACTCTATGTACCCCTGAAACTGCCTATAGTCCCATACCTCTTTTTAGGGAGGATTCATTTTTTGGAAGCGAGAGGCAAATCTTGAAATTCTTCGCTTCACTCAGAATGACAAACAAAAAGGGAGGTTCGGATTACAAACGACTCCATTCCCCAACCGTGATTTCACTACCTATGATTTCCTCAACTTCCCGAATCATCATCCTGAGCTGGGCTACAGAGTATTCAACATTAGATGGGATTGCCAGGCGGTGTTGTCCATAGACCATAAATTGATGACGAGTTCCGGAAAAGGGACCATCAAAGCCAAGTTTGCGTAATCGCTGGATGAACTCCCTGCGTTTACACGGCGTCCAACGGCTCACGGGTTGGTTCTTTGTTTAAATCAATGCCCCCTATCATTGGCAGAGGATGGCCCAGTTTGAGACCGACTAAGACCCAGTCCTCTAGCGTGGAATGCAACTCATCCTCACACTCGCGTAGTGTAGCCCCAAACGCTATCACACCTTTACAGGAAGGAATACGACCCGTAAATGTACCGTCTTCCAGCTTGTCGTAGACGGCTTGGGCCATAGCCTGGGCTATATACTCACTTAAAATGTTCCGTGTGGGCATCACATACCTCTAATACAGTTCGTGGTGAGATATAACTTTTCCGTGAGTTTACCTCACTCAGGGCTTATATTCAAGCTAATAGCGACAGCCCTGGTGAGGGTAGAAAGTATGGCCTAGAACGTTCTACTAGCAGTATACTCCAACCTCAGCACGGTCTCCCCCTGGGCTAACAGCTTTATCGGGATACTCCACACCACAGAATCTGCCAGGCAGACGCCTTGATTGTCCTCACGGCAATAATAGAATGTAACAGAAACCTTCAATGGAAATTCAGGGGTTGCCCCAGGGGTCTTAAAGGGGATTCGTACTGGAAGGCCCTGGCCTTCCAGTAGGGGCAATTCATGAATTGCCCCTACCATCTCCTTCTCCCTCCCAGTTACGAGACTTCCGCCAGGGTCTATACTGTATAGAAAGGGCGCCAATGGGGAGAGGTGATAACCTTCCGGGAGGTGGAGGTCTATAACTAATTCTACAGTACTGTTGGCAGGGAGGGTCTGCGGGGGCAGGTTAATCTCTTTAGCACCGGGGAGGAGAAATCCGACGGCAGGTCTTGCCTCTGTGGGTTTAAGACCAGTAAGCCTTAGCGTCTCTACCTTCCCATCACTCTTCATAATGCGTATGGCGTGGTTATTGGTATCAGCCACGTATAGCCTGCCACCTATTTGGGAGTGGCCCTCGCCACCAAAGGTCAATCCCCCTGGCTCGTAAAACCTGCCCTCTCTTCCATCCCTGTATCCCGGCCTGCCGTCTCCCAGCAGGGTTCTGGAGGTCTTCTTCTCAGGGTCTATTACCTTAATTTTGTGGTTATAGGTGTCTGCCACGTAGAGCAGCCCCTCATGGAAGACGACCCCTAGCGGGTGCTGGAGACGCACCATGGCCCCCTGCCCATCCACATCGCCAAACTCAAAGAGGTCAAGTCCCACAATTGTATTGACCCTCCCGGCCAAGAGATTTATCTCCCTCACGGAGCTGGTCTCACTATCGGCCACAAAGAGTCTCCTGCCGTCGGTAGTAATCCCGCTGGGCTGGGCAAAGGCACTACCCTCAAGACTGCCATCCGCCCTGCCCTCCCTGCCGCTGCCTGCAAAGGGTTGTACCAGATTATTGGCCAGGTCCATTACCCAAACCTGGTGACTCCCTGCCATGGCAATGTAGAGCCTGTCCCCCACCAGGCAGAGGTCCCATGGGGAATTCAATTCGGCCTTCGTACCGAGCCCCCCCAGGCTGAGGAAGCCCCCCTGTCTGCCAGTCCCTGCGAGGGTGGTAACCGTCCCGGACTGGAGGTCTAATCTCCTGATGAGGTGGTTCTCGGTATCGGCCACGTAAAGGGTCTCTCCCTGGAGGGCCATGCCCTGGGGATGGAAGAAGCTGGCCTGACTAAAAGAGCCGTCCTGTCTGCCTATCTCCCCTGAGCCTGCCACGTCTATTACCCTCCCCTCCCCGGTGACTATAACTATACGGTTGTGGTTGGAATCGCTAATAAAGAGTCTATCCTTTATCGGGTCTGCAAGTATCTTCCCTGGGAAAGACAGGGGGCTGGGCCCCAGACGGTCTCTTTCCAGATGTAGGGGCACAATATGTTGTGCCCCTACTTCAACAACCCCCCTGGAGCGGAAATAGGGCAGGGCCTCCCTTATCCGTCTGTCTATGGCCTCATAGTTGCCTTCCCCCGAATACACCCCTGTCACGTAACCCTCCGGGTCAATGAGCACCAGCGTGGGCCAGGACCTGACGGCGTAGGACCACCAGATTTGCATCTCCTTATCGTTGACCACAGGGTGTTGAATCTCATAGCGCAGGATGGCCTGGCGGATGTTCTCGGTCAACCTCTCGTTGGGAAACTTGGCCGAATGGACGCCAATCACCACTAGTTCGGCAGGATAACCCTTTTCCAGCCTCTTCAGTTCAGGGATAACGTGCATGCAGTTTATACAACAATAAGTCCAGAAGTCTAAGAGGACGAACTTTCCCCTGAGGTCTGCTACCCTGAGGGGTCTATCAGTATTGAGCCACTCCATCCCTTCTGGAAACTCTGGGGCCTTTATCCTGGGGGAGGCAGAGGTCTTCATATCTTCTCCAATCAGCTGGGTCAAAAACAGCCCACATAAAAATACTACGCTCAGGAGGCATCTCATGGTGGAGTAAATTCTAAGTGGATTTGTTCAGGTATGCAATGGGAAAGGTTTTGGATTTACTGTGGTGGCTCTGATAGAATAAAATTGTTAGTGTTATTGCGAGGACGCCCCAGGCGGATCGCAATGACGCCTTTTGTAAGATGGCATGACTCATGATAGCAGTAGGCGAAAAGGTACTGATGAGGGGTTGTGAGGCCATGGCGGAGGCGGCCATAAGGGCGGGTTGCAGGTTCTACGCCGGGTATCCGATTACCCCGCAGAGTGAGCTGGCGGAGTACATGGCCAGAGAGCTCCCCAAATACGGCGGGGTATTCATCCAGTCAGAGAGTGAGATTGCGGCCATCAACATGGTGCTGGGGGCCTCCGTAACCGGAACCCGGGCCATGACCAGTTCCAGTAGCCCAGGTATAAGCCTGAAACAGGAGGGTATTTCCTACCTGGCCGCGTGTGAGCTTCCGGCAGTGATAGCCAACTTCAGCAGGGGGGGGCCAGGACTTGGAAACATTGCCCCTTCTGATGCGGACTACTTCCAGGCCACCAAGGGGGGTGGGCATGGAGACTACCGCAACATCGTCCTCGCCCCTTACTCAGTACAGGAGACAGTAGAACTCACCCACCTGGCCTTTGACCTGGCCGATAGATACAGGAATCCAGTACTCATCTTGTGCAGTGGGCTTATTGCCCAGATGATGGAACCCGTAGAATTTATGCCCTTCAGAGAAGAAAAAGAGGAGAAGCCCTGGGCCCTGAGGGGGGCCAGGGGACGGCCCTCCATGGTAATCAAATCCCTGTACCTACAGGACGTGGAGCTGGAGGGACACGACCTCAAACTCCAGGAGAAATACAAAGAAATCAGGGAGAAAGAGGTGCGTGTGGAGGCCCAACACCTGGAAGGGGCAAAGTTAGTAGTAGTCGCCTTTGGCACGGCGGCAAGGGTGGCGGCCAGTGCAGTGGAGGAGGTCAGGGAGGAAGGCCTCCCCGTAGGGCTCATAAGGCCCATTACCCTGTTCCCTTTCCCCACGGATTTTATAAGAAAGGCGGCAGAAGGGACGGACAGGTTCTTGGTGCTGGAACTCTCGGGTGGGCAGATGGTGGAGGACGTGGAGCTTGCCGTGAGGGGCAGGGTGCCCGTGGAATTTTATGGCAGGATGGGTGGCGTGGTGCCCTCTCCAGAGGAGTATCTGACGGAGATAAAGAAGAGGCTGTAAGCTAGGGGATAGGGGGTAGGGAGTAGGGAATAGTAGAATAATATCTTGCTACCCCACCCCCTGATTTTGAGGGGAACTCTCCCGTGCATTGTGTTACTTTTGTATATGAAAAGTGCAGGGTTATAAACTATGAAACTGGTCTTTGACAGGCCCCGCAGTATGAAGGATAAGCCCATGCACTTCTGCCCTGGGTGTTCTCATGGCATAGTGCACCGTCTGGTGGCTGAGGCCATTGATGCCCTGGGGCTGAGGGAGAGGACGGTGGCCGTGGCACCAGTGGGCTGTGCAGTGTTCATGTACGAGTACATGGACTTTGACGTAACGGAGGCCCCGCACGGACGTTCCCCCGCCGTGGCCACGGGCATAAAGCGTTCAAGGCCAGACCTCTTCGTCTTCACCTATCAGGGGGATGGAGACATCGGGGCCATAGGGCTGGCGGAGATAATATCGGCGGCCAACCGTGGGGAGAATTTTTCCGTGGTCTTCGTAAACAATACGGTCTACGGTATGACGGGCGGGCAGATGGCCCCTACTACGCTCCTGGGCCAGCGGACCACTACTACACCCAGAGGGAGGGAGGCAAAAACGGAAGGACACCCCCTAAAGATGGCAGAGCTTATCTCTGGTCTGGAGGCCCCCTATTACGTGGCCAGGGTGGCCGTAGATTCGCCCGCCCATATCGCCAGGGCCAGAAAGGCCATCCTCAGGGCCTTCCAGATACAGGTGGAAGAAAAGGGGTTCTCCTTCGTGGAGGTGCTTGGGGCCTGTCCTCTAAACTGGGGACTCTCCCCCGCTGAGGCTATCAAGAGGGTGCAGGAGGAACTTATACCCTGCTATCCTCTGGAGATATTTAAGGATAAAGAACAAGCCGTGATGTAGCCGCAGTCCGCCTCAGGCGGATTAGCCTGCGATTATCCTCTGGGGATATTTAATGATAAAGAACAAGGTTCAAAGGTTTAATCCGCCTAAGGCGGAAAGGGTTTAAATGTATACTGACCTCATGGTATCTGGTTTTGGTGGGCAAGGGGTGTTAATTGCCGGACGCCTGTTATCTTATGCGGCCATGAGGGAAAATAAACACGTCACCTTCTTTCCCGCCTATGGTCCCGTCATGCGTGGTGGAGAGGCCTACTGCACAGTAGTCATCTCCACCCGACTGATAGGTTCTCCAGTGGTCCGCAACCCCCTCACGGTCATTGTGATGAACCTGCCCTCCCTGTTGAGCCTGGAACCCAGGGTAAAGCCAGGGGGACTACTTATAGTGAACGCCGACCTTGCCGACAGGTCTCATTCCAGGAGGGAAGACATCAAGAAGATATTCGTCCCGGCCAATACCATTGCCGAGGGGATAGGTAGCGGGCGGGTGGCCAGTATGGTAACCCTTGGGGCATACATTGAGGCAACGGGGGCAGTCACCCTCCAGAACGCAATAAGTTGTCTGGACAAGATAATTACGGAGAAGCACAGGGAGTTTCTACACCTGGACGAAGAGGCGTTGAACAAGGGGGCAGAGTTTGTAAGGGCAGGACACAGGTTACAGGATACAGGTATCAGATGAAGTCTTTCTCCCTACCCCCTACTCCCTACCCCCTACCCCCTGTCTCCTGTTACCTGTAAACTTTTATGGCTACCTGGGGGCACATCTCGGCACACATGGCGTCACCGGCACAGCGTTCCTCCTCCCCATTAAAGCAGGCGACGTGATAACCCTTTGTGTTAATCTCCTGGGAGAGGTAAATAAGTTTATACGGACAGGTGATTATACACAGTTCACACCCGTTACACCTTTCCCTATCTATCACAATCCTTCCCATGACAAAATTATTCTCTCATAGACTGACTTCTCGTGTCAATGGAAAGCTACTCCAGGAGTAGCCGCAACCTTTAGGTTACGATATTTTGCCATTTTGCGCAGGCTGAAGTTCGCCGAGGCGAATCTGCCTCTGGCATGACCTGCGGCTACTATTCATTTAACACCCTACTCCAGCAGGTTTACTACCAGCCCTGATAATAACTTCGGGTAGAAGAAGGTGCTCTTGGGGGGCATCTTTAACCTCTGAGAGGCTACGACCCTCACCTGCTCTATGGGTGTGGGGTTAAGGAAGAAGGCCATATCGTATTCCCCCGATTCAATGAGGGAGATGGCCTGTACGGCCTCATGTACGTAGCGGATATGGTTCTCCTCCTTGCCGGACTTACTCTGTAGTAGCCTATCCAGGGCAAGACCGTGGAGGACGGTTACTTCTAAGTCTCTAAGGCATTCTGGCACGTTGGGGAACGCCTTTTTCAGTATTTTAAGATTACGCAGGGTAAGGAGGTAATACTCCCTGGTATCTCCCAGGAAAAGCCCGAAGGAATAGAGAGGGGAGTCCTTGAGCCTATTTTCCATCAGGTCACGGCTTCCATTCTTAAGATGCTCCACGTCAAAGACCTCTTCCAGTATGTCTTCCATAGGTGGTTCCAGCTTCTTCGGGAGCTTAATCACCCTGTGGATGGGGAGGATGCATAGCCCCGGGTCCTTCATGGAGACGAGGGCCATCAGGGTGAAGTGGTGGGGGCCGGGCGGTTTATCCTTCAACTCTTCCTTGTAGGCCAGAGACACCTCGTAGCGGTGGTGGCCATCCGCTATAAATAGCGGTTTGTCTTCAAGGAGCTTTGAGAGTTCGTCTATGACCTGCCATTCCTTCACTACCCATAGCCTGTTCCGGGTGCCGTCCCAGTGGAACTCTTCGTCCGGCGGGCGGGAGGTTACTGATTCAAGGATACCCTTAGTCTTTGCGTCTTCCTCGGGATAGAGGGCAAAGATGGGGTCAAGGTTGGCCTTGCATACCCTCAGGAGGCGGAGACGGTCCTCCTTCTGTTTTGGGAGGGTATTCTCATGGGGGTAGATGTTCCCCGTCAGGTAGTCCTCCAGTTTGACCAGCGAGATAAAGCCGGTCCTGGTGTAGTCCTGGCCTTCCAGGGAGAACCTCTGCTCGTAGACGTAGATGGAAGGCTGGGTTTCACTTATCAGGACCCTCTCATCCCGCCAGGATTTCAGTAATTGGGCCGCCCTGGTATATCTATTACGGTACTCGGTATCCGCAGGGAGTTCCTTGCCCAGGATGAGGCGGATGAAGTTAAGGGGGTCCCTGAGATGGAGTTCTTCTCTGTACTGTGGGGTAATTACGTCGTAAGGAGGACACACCACCTTAGAGGGGTCCGGAACCTTTTCTGGATTGTATCTAAGCCCTTTAAACGGTCTAATGATGGCCAATGTTTACCCCCCCATCTACATCTAGTGGAGCTTAGGTGGATTTTCAAGTGGTCGTAGGGGCGTATTGCAATACGCCCCTACCGGCAACAAAACGCTAGACGGTCCCGCCCTCCCAGGAGACGAGATACTCTTCCTGCTCCCTGGTAAGTTGGTCAATGGAGATGCCCATAGACTTTAGTTTAAGACTTGCTACCCATTCGTCTATCTCTCTTGGGACGTTGCACACCCGGTTCCCCAGCTGTCCCTGGTTCTTTTTGAGGTACTCCGTAGACAGGGCCTGCAGAGAGAAACTCATGTCCATGACACAAGCAGGGTGCCCTTCGGCAGAGGCCAGGTTTATGAGCCTACCCTCACCCAGGAGGTAGATAGAACGCCCGTCCTTCAATATGAACTGGTCTACAAAGGGCCTGGCCTGACGTACTTCCTTGGCCATCTCCCTCAGGGCCTCAATGTCTACCTCTACGTTGAAGTGCCCCGAGTTGCAGACCACGGCCCCGTCTTTCATGACCTGGTAGTGCTCTTTCCTTATGACATGGATGTTCCCGGTCACGGTGCAGAAGAGGTCCCCGATCTTTGCGGCCGCTTCCATCGGCATGACCCAGTAACCGTCCATCGTAGCCTCCAGGGCCCGGATGGGGTCTACCTCCACCACCACCACCTTTGCCCCCATACCCCTGGCCCTCATGGCCAGTCCCTTTCCGCACCAGCCGTAACCTGCTATCACTGCCGTCTTACCGGCTATGAGCATATTGGTGGCCCGGATGATACCGTCCATGGTGGACTGCCCCGTGCCATAGCGGTTATCAAAGAGATACTTACAGCTTGCATCGTTGACGGCCATGACGGGGAACTTCAGCACCCCCTTCTTCTCCATGGCCCTTAACCTCACTAGCCCCGTGGTGGTCTCTTCCATACTTCCTATGGCCTCCTTAACCACCTTGGGATGGTTGCTGTGGATGGCGGATACTAAGTCCGCCCCATCATCAATTATTATTTGTGGACTATGGGCAATGGCGGCATCTATGTGCTCGTAGTAGGTCTTGTTGTCTTCCCCCTTGATGGCAAAGACAGGTATCTGAAAATCCTTGACCAGCGCTGCGGCCACATCGTCCTGGGTGGACAAGGGGTTAGAGGCGCACAATACCACGTCTGCGCCGCCTGTCTTAAGGGTATGGGCGAGGTTGGCCGTCTCTGCCGTAACGTGCAAGCAGGCCGAGAGTCTTATGCCTGCCAGGGGCTTCTCCTTCTTAAACCGCTCCCTGATAAGGCCAAGTACCGGCATCTCCTTGTTGGCCCAGGCAATCCTGTTACTTCCCAGTGGGGCCAGCCCCATGTCTTTTACGTGGTAGTTCACTTAGGTCCTCCCCAGGGCAGGCTCCCGAAGGCCGGCCTCTTTTTTTAGTGCCTCCACCATGTCGGTCTCCTCCCAGGTGAATGCCTTCCCCTTACGGCCAAAGTGGCCGTAGCGGGCGGTGTCCTTGTAGATGGGCCTCCGGAGGTTGAGTTTTTCTATGATGCCGCCTGGGGTGAGGTCAAAGACCTTTTCGGCAATCTCGGAGATCCTGTGCTCGGAAAGTTTGGAGGAACCCTCGCAATGGACGAGGACACTGGTGGGCTCTACAAGTCCGATGGCATAAGATAACTGCACCTCACACCTATCGGCCAGCCCAGCTGCCACAATGTTCTTGGCCACGTAACGGGCGGCATAATTGGCGCTGCGGTCTACCTTCGTGGGGTCTTTGCCTGAGAAGGCCCCCCCGCCATGCCTGGCCCTGCCACCGTAGGTGTCCACTATTATCTTCCGCCCAGTAAGCCCGCAATCCCCCTTGGGTCCACCTACCACAAAACGCCCCGTAGGGTTGACGTGGAAGACGGTCTTATCGTCCAGATACTTGGAAGGGATAACCTTCTTTATGAGTTTATTAATTATATCCTTCTTGAGGGCCGCCTGGTCTACGTCCTCCGAATGCTGGGTGGAGACCACTACTGTGTGAACCCTTTTGGGGCGGTGGTTTTCATACTCCACCGTCACCTGGGACTTACCGTCGGGCCTCAGGTAGGGGAGTTCTTTGGACTCCCTGAGTTTGGCCAGTCCCTCTACCAGTTGGTGGGAGAGCATTATGGGGAGGGGCATGAGTTCGGGGGTCTCATTGCAGGCAAAGCCTATCATCATCCCCTGGTCTCCTGCCCCCAGCTTCTTCCCCTTCCTCTCGTCCACACCCAAAGCGATGTCAGGGGACTGCTTGTCAATGCAGGACACTACGGCGCAGGTGCGGTAGTCAAAGCCCATAGCCGGGTCCGTGTAGCCTATTTCTTTAATCGTCTCCCTGGCTATTGCTGGGATATCCACGTTGGCCGTGGTCGTTATTTCTCCGGCAATAAGGACTAAACCGGTCTTTACCAGTGTCTCACATGCTACCCTGCCGTAGGGGTCTTGCTCCAGGATGGCATCCAGTATGGCATCCGATATCTGGTCTGCTATCTTATCGGGGTGGCCAATGGCTACTGATTCCGACGTGAAGAGATACCGTTCTTTTCTCATTAATCCTTGTCTCCTTTTAATAATCTTTCCAACACTTCAAGGCTACGAAGTGTAGCTCCTCTGTTCTTTAAGACTACTTCCCGGGCCCGCTGGCCCATCACCCCGGCGGGCTGGCTATGGGTCAAGACGTCTCTTACCGCCTCCAGGAGTTCCCCTTCGTCACCAACCCTTCTAGCCCCCCCTGACTCCAATAGGAGGTTGGCCTCCTCCGAGAAATTCTCCATGTGCGGGCCAAAGAGTATGGGCCTGGCCAGTCCAGCAGGTTCCATAACGTTCTGCCCACCAATACCCTTCAGACTCTTCCCTACAAAGACGCAGTGGGCCAGGGAATATATATGCTGTAATTCCCCCACGGTGTCAACAACTATAATGCCTTCCCGCTCAGAAGGAACGACCTGCCCCGAACCAATAAGGTTCAGCATTGGGGGCAGAGCCCCAATGCTATAGCCCTGGTGCTCCGCCACCAGGGCCTGCCCCTCCAGCAGATTCGCCTCGCTCACTACAAGCCTTGACCTCCTCACACAAGGCAGACCCAGGGCAAGCACCTTCTCTTCTATCTCTGGAGCCCTTTCTATATGCCTCGGGACGAGGATTAGCCTCAAGGCAGGCAGTTCCGTCTTAAGGGTCTTGAAGACCCTTAGCAGGATTTCTTCCTCTCCTGGGTGCGTGCTCCCACCTACCAGCACCAAGTCTTCTGGCCTTAGCTTGAAGATTTGCCTCAGCCTCTCCTTTCCTTCCAGAGGTACCTCTATGGGCAGGCTGTCGTACTTGACGTTGCCGGTAACTAAGACCCTTTCCTCAGCAATACCAAGCTCAAGGAATCTGGAGGCATCGGCCTGGCTCCTTGCGCAGTAGAAATTTTCTCTGGCATTAAGGGCCTCTCTAAATGCCCCGGAAAGGCGCATGATAGCCTTAAAGGCCCTTACAGATTTAGCAGAGATTCGGCCATTAACTACTATCACCGGGATTCTTCTCTCGTGTGCGGCCACCAGGAAATTGGGCCATATCTCCAATTCAATCAAGAGTATGCAGGCAGGTCTCAGGAGGGTCAGGGCCTTGCGGTCCAACCAGCTCAGGTCAAAAGGGAAGTAAAAAGAGAGTTTGTCTCCAAAGTCCTTCCTGGCCACGGAGAGGCCGGTGTTGGTATTGGTAGATAGTATAATCTCCCAGTCTGGGAAGGTCTCCTCAAGGGCCTTAACCAGGGGCCTGCTGGCAAGCATCTCTCCCACCGAGGCGGCATGTACCCAGAAGCACGGGGCCGAGCCCCTGCGTTCCGGGAGCCAGCCCAATTTCTGCATCAGACCTGAGCGGAAACGCTCGCTGACAAAGAGCTTCGCCACTATATATGGGGCCCCCAGGGTAGCGGCAGAGAGATAAAAGGAATCAATGACGAACGGCATATCTATTTACCACAACAGACCTTATATTTTTTACCACTGCCACAAGGACAGGGCTGGTTCCTGCCCACCTTAGCACTCACACGTATAGGCTCTAACCTCCTCTCTCCTGCCTCAGCATTGGTAGCTGTGGGCTGTGCCGACCTCTTGCCTTCCAGCAGGAGGGAGGGGTCCTGGTACACGAAGTCCTCTGCCTTCCAGACGCTCCTTGCCATTGCAGGGACCCCTCTTTCTATCTTAATCTTGAAGAATATGTCTATAATCTCTGCCCTGATAGAGAACATCATCTCCTCAAACATGACCAGGGCCTCACGTTTGTACTCCACCCTGGGGTCTATCTGGGCATACCCCCTGAGTCCTATACCGGACTTAAGGTGGTCCATTGCGTACAGGTGGTCCTTCCACTTGGCATCTATCTTCTCCAGGAGGAGTATCTGTTCCAACCTCAACACCTCCTCCTCCCCAATCTCACGTACCCTCTGCTGGTAGAGTTCCTGGGCCCTCGTAGTTAGCAGGCCTTGTATCTCCTCTTTTGTCTTGTCAGCTATTTCATCCAGGGTAACTTCGGCCCTGAACTTTGTCCCGAACCACTCCAGGAGACTCTTTGTATCCCAACTCTCCCCCTCTTCCTTAACGCCCATGTAGTAATCCACCTCGTCCAGTACAGAGTCCCTTATCATCTTAAGGACGTCCTCTCTGAGGTCCTTCCCCTCAAGGCACTTCTGTCGCCAGGCGTAGATGGTCTTACGCTGTTCATCCATCACCTCGTCATATTCCAGGAGGTGTTTGCGTATCTCAAAATTGTGCTCCTCTACCTTTTTCTGGGCCCTCTCTATGGCATTAGAGACCATTGAATGCTCAATGGCCATGCCCTCTTCCATGCCCAGCCTCTGCAGGATGGAACTCACCCTCTCGGAGGCAAAGAGCCGCATGAGGTCGTCTTCCAGGGATACGTAAAACCGCGAGGACCCAGGGTCTCCCTGACGGCCAGACCTGCCGCGGAGTTGGTTGTCTATCCTCCTGGCCTCGTGCCTCTCGGTGCCTACTACATGAAGGCCCCCCAGTCCAGCCACGCCCTCTCCCAGGATTATGTCCGTACCCCTGCCTGCCATGTTGGTAGAGACGGTAACGTGGCCCATCTGCCCCGCCTTGGCCACGATGTGGGCCTCCCGCTCATGATGCTTTGCATTGAGTACCTCGTGCGTGATGCCGCGCCTCTGCAGCCGCTCGCTGAGCATCTCTGACCTTTCTATGGAGACGGTGCCTATCAGCAGGGGCCTCCCGCTCTTGTGTATCTCCGCTATCTCCTCTTCAATGGCGTTCCACTTCTCTCTCTCGGTCCTGTAGACCTTGTCGGGGAAGTTGGTGCGGTGGAGGGACTTGTTGGGGGGAATGACCACAACCTCCAGGCCATATATCTTGTCAAACTCTGAGGCCTCGGTGGAGGCCGTACCAGTCATGCCTGCAAGTTTCTTATACACCCTGAAGTAATTCTGGAGGGTAACGGTGGCCAGGGTCTGGTTCTCCTCCTTTATCTTCTGGCGTTCCTTGGCCTCTACCGCCTGGTGGAGCCCATCACTCCAGACACGGCCTTCCATAAGGCGTCCCGTAAACTCGTCCACAATCACTACCTGGCCGTCCTTTACGATGTAATCCCTGTCCAGTTTAAAGAGGTGGTGTGCCCTGAGGGACTGCTCAATATAGTGGGGCCAGTCCATGTTTGCACCAGTGTACATACTCCCAATGCCCAACTGGTGCTCTACCTCTACCGTGCCCTCGTCGGTGAGGTGTACCTGTTTCTCTTTCTCCTTTATCTGGAAGTGTTTATCCTTCAGGCGGCGGGATATGCGGTCTGCCACGTAATACTTTTCGGTAGACTCTTCGGACGGACCGGAGATTATTAGTGGGGTGCGGGCCTCATCAATCAGTATGCTGTCCACCTCGTCCACAATGGCGTAGTTAAGGCCACCCCCCTGGACCTGTTCTTCTACGCCCAGCCGCATGTTATCCCTGAGGTAGTCAAACCCGAACTCGCTGTTGGTGCCGTAGACAATACCGCACTGGTAGGCCTGTTGCTTATCTTTGTACTCCTGGTGGGACTGGATGGCGCCGGCCGTCATACCCAGGAACTCAAAGACAGGGCCCATCCAGTCCCTGTCCCTCTTGGCTAGATAATCATTCACCGTAACGATATGTACGCCCCTACCAGTAAGGGCGTTGAGATAGGCGGGGAGGATGGCAACAAGGGTCTTACCCTCACCGGTAGCCATCTCTGCAATCTTGCCCTGATGGAGGACTATCCCACCCAGAAGCTGGACGTCAAAGGGCCGCATGGTAAAGAGGGGTATCTCAGGGTTAGGGCTCCTGGGTACCCTGTTACTGGCCTCCCTGACCACGGCGAAGGCCTCTGGCAGGAGGTCGTCCAGGGTCTCTCCTGCCTGGAGCCTCTTTTTGAACTCGTCAGTCTTGGCCCTTAACTGCGCATCAGTAAGCTCCTTCACCTTAGGCTCTAAGGAGCTGATGTGGTGCACGATGGGCCAGAGTTGGGCAAGTATGCGCTCGTTAGCCGTCCCAAAGAAATAACCCGCGGCCTTGGCTATATAGTCTAGTACCATTATCGGTTGTCAGTTGAGTGAAGACTAGAAACCCTTCTGTTTACAGTACCAGACCTCTGCAAAAGTCGCTACAGCACCCTTTGTCATTCTGAGCGAAGCGAAGTGGGGACGAACGGCCGTTCGCCCCTACTCATAGGAGATTCTTTGGTCGCTTCCCCTTCGCTACGCTCAGGGCTTCGGCTCAAAATGACAAGCGAGCGGAGTTTTCCAGAGGTCTCAATACGCTGGAGAAATAATTGACTCTAACTAATAACTGGCTTAGCCAATACCCATGCTAGCTTTCATCTTATTTTTGGTACTCTCAATCCCTGCAGGAACCCTGCGGGCTGAGGAGAAAGCGGTGACTCCGCAGGTGGTGAAAGAGAACCGACTGGCCCAGGCCAAGAGTCCTTATCTTCTCAGTGCCAGGAACCAGTTAGTAGACTGGTATGAGTTCGGAGAGGATGCCTTTCAAAAGGCCAGAGAGCTGGACCGTCCTATCCTCCTGGACATAGGGGCCATCTGGTGCCATTGGTGTCATGTCATGGATGAGGAGACCTACGCAGACCCTGAGGTATCCCAGCTCATAAATCAATTATTCGTGGCTATAAAGGTAGATAGGGACGAACGGCCAGACATAGACCACAGGTATCAGGAGGCAGTGAGTGCCCTAACGGGCAATGGGGGCTGGCCACTGACGGCCTTCCTTACACCTGAGGGAAAGGTGTTCTATGGCGGCACCTACTTTCCTCCTGAGGACAGATGGGGTAAGGAAGGCATGAAGACCCTGTTACCACGTATTGCCAAACTCTACAGGGAGAGTAAGGAGGACGTGCTGGTCATGGCCGAAAAGCACTATCAGGAACTCCTGACCGTGGCCAGACCCAGACCTGATAAACTCTCCCAGGAACTCCTGGAGGGGATTGCTTCTGTTCTCCTTGCAGAAGGAGACCTGGAACACGGAGGGTTTGGTACGGTAAGCAAATTTCCCAGCGTAGCTGCCGTGAAGTTCGCCCTCTACAGGGGCACAGTAAAAAAGGACGAGGGGCTCCTTACCCTTGCCCTGAAGACCCTGGACGGGATGGCCGGGGGAGGGATAAGGGACCATATAAGGGGAGGTTTCTTCCGTTATACGGTAGACCCGGAGTGGCGTGTCCCCCACTTTGAGAAGATGTCCTACGTCCAGGCCGGGATGCTGGAAAATTATATCCATGGTTACGCCGCCACGGGGAGCAACCTTTATAAGGAGGTAGTACTGGAGGTACTGGATTATGTCAGAAGGGAGGCCTCAGACCAGGAGCATGGGGGGTTTTATGCCTCTCAGGATGCTGATATAGGCAGTGGTGATGATGGGGACTACTACACCTGGACGCCCGAAGAGGTAGAGAAGGTGTTGGACCCCCTGGAATCAAGGGCCATCAAGACCTTTTATGGCATATCCGCCTCAGGCGGACAGGAGGAGATGAAACATGACCCCATGAGGAGAGTACCACGTATCACGATGGGGATTGAGACCCTGGCAAAGGAGTTGGGAATACCTGCAGATGAAGTCACTCATCTCCTCCAAATCGCACGGGAGAAACTGAGGAAGGCCAGGGACAACCCACCCGTACCCTTCGTGGATAAGAACAAATACACCCACTGGAACGGGATGATGATGTCCGCATGGTTTGAGGCATATAAATTCCTTGGCGATACGAGCGTTAGGGACTTTGCCTTGAAGACCCTTGATTTCCTCCTGGCCAAGTCCTACAAGGAGGGACAGGGCTTCTTTCACACCTATCAAGGGGGAGAGGCCAGGATTACGGGCCTGCTGGAGGATAACGTCCAGATGGCCAGGGCCTGCCTGGATGCCTATGAGGTCTCAGGAAAGGGTAGGTATCTACAGGATGCCCAGTCTATAGTGGACCATTGTATCAGGGAATTTTGGGACCCTGAAGAGGGCGGGTTCTTTGACCTGCCCAGTACTGCCAAAGAGATTAAACGAAAACCTTTTGAGGACGTCCCTACCCCTGCGGCTAATCCCACGATGGCTATGGTGCTGGACAGACTCTACTACATCACCCACGAGGCCAGATACTATGACAAGGCCCAAAAGACACTGCAGGCCTTTGCAGGTTCGGCCCTGGAGTCGGGATATTTTGCGGCCAGCTACGCCCTGGCCATGGACTACCATCTTAGTCCACCTGCCTATGCAGTAATCATCGGTAAAAAGGCTGACCCTAAGACGAGGGCGCTCCAGGAGGCGGCCCTGGCCACCTATTGCCCAGGGAAGATTGTCACCGTACATGACCCAGGGGAGGAGGGGTTGTTACCCTATCCACCCAGTCCGGAAGGTAGACCCCTTGTATACGTATGTATACCTTTAAAGACGTGTGCCCCCCCCACCAACGATGTAGAGAAGATGCAGTCACTGCTGAAGAGCATTGGGGGATAACTGCGTTGGGGAGGGGGAAAATTATTTGTATATTCTGCCTACTGTCTACTGTCCCTCTTTTGCCGGCTTTTCATTTATCCTTGCGAGTTGGGCGTTCTTCTCCTGGAGGGAGTCTGCCATCTGATTAATACATTGGGCAAGCTCGCCTATCTCATTCGGAGATTGGATGTTCACCCTTTCCTCCAGGTGTCCCTGGGCTATCTTTTGGGCCGTGGAAGCAAGCGTTACAAGTGGTTCCGAGAGTTTACGGCCTGTGAAGATGGCCACAATGGTCACTCCTATCCCTACTATTAATAGAAGCCACCAGAGTCGCCCCCGCATGGCGGATACAGGCCGGAAGACCTCTTTGACATCTGCCTCCACAATTACACCTACCCCCAGTTCAGGAACCCATCCCCACGTCCCCAGCACCTTCTGCCCCAGGTGATTGGTATATACGTAGGGGGAATAACCCTCCTTCTTGCCCTGCAGACATGCCTTTATGCCTTCGGTTAGAGGACCTGTAGGGGCGCGCTGCAACGCTTCCTTACCTTCGGGTCCAGGAGTCAGGCAGACTAACACGCGGCCCCTGCCGTCCACTAGAAAGCTATGGGTGTCAGGGAGAGATATGCCTTCCAGGATACCTCTGGTTTGATGGAGGTCTATTTCTGCTATCAAGGCTCCTATGACCTCTTTTGTCTCAGGAACGGATACGGGTATGGAGATAAATAGGGAGCGGTCCATTCCCGTCGGAAGGTAATGAAGACTGGGGCTTCCCTGGAATGTTGCGCTTAGTATCTCTTTGTCCAGGTGAGGGAAGACCGCCTCAGCCTCTTTCCCCACGAATGCCCTCAGTTCCCCCTTTTTGTCAAAGAGGTATAACCCTGGGGCATAGGGGCTTGGCTCGTGAGTTGTAAGCCTGGCCTCAGGAAGGTTTGTAGGGGCACGTTGCAACGTGCCCCTACTAGACTTAAGACAAGATATAAATTGTGGGGAGGTGGCTAGCAATTCGGTCTCTCTCAGCCTTCCCCTCAACCATAGGGTAATGAGCCTTACCTGACTTTTACTGTTGGTACTGAGCCACTGGGTGACCTGGATTTTTAGGTCTTTCAGCATACCAGGGCTGTAAATAACGAAGATTACAGCAGTAGGGGTGAGACTGAGCAGGATGAAGAGGAGGATTAACTGACCCTTTATGGACTTTCGCATTGTTTTGCTACGTAAAAATCTTAACAAACTTATCTTATCTGTGCAATACATTTTAGACAATAGAATTCTGGGGGCATTCTAGGATATAATATTGTTGAAAGTAGGGGCAGCCCTTACGGTTGCCCAGGTGGAGTGAATCAGATGGCCATTGATTATCGCGAGATATTAGCGAGGGTGAAAAAAGAGCCTAGCCTCAAGACGATAGCGGATATTGTTGCCTATAAACTCCTGCAAGGTACGGGGAGGGGTGAGGACCACGTCATGGCAGAGGCCACAGTAGCCGAGTATATAACCGAACATTTTGATAACCTTGAGGACCTCCGCCAGAAGACGTCGGGAGACCTTAGTAGCCTCCAGAGCCTGGCCGAAGGGGTGTATGGTGATTATCAGAGAAAGAGACGCCTCACCTTTCAGACGGTGAAGGAGAAGATAAGCAAGGGCGAGGATATTGCCCTGAAGACCATTACAGATATAGTGGCCTACAAGCTATATCAGAGTCCGGAAGACAAGGGGCCTGAGATAAACTTTATAACGGCGGAGACCTTCGTGGTACAATACATCGCTGACCACTTCGTCAGTATGAGGGACTTCCAGAGACGCCTGGAGGAACTGGGTCAGGGGATTTATGCCCTGAGGAGTTTCGCAGAGGAGGTCTATCACTATTACTGCGACCACAGACCAGGGGATAGGGGTTAGGGAGTAGGGATTAGCAAGAAAAAAAGAATTCAGAATTCAGTAGTCGGAATCCAGAAGTTGAAAGTGGGTATTCTGCATTCTGTGTTCCCCATCCTCTACTCCCTACCCCCTACTCCCTATCCCCTAGTTGGAGATATAGCGTGAGATGAAGGCGGTACTCGTACATATCAAAGGTAGCAAGAGGGGCAATACAGAGGTACTGGATAAGGACAAGGTGGTGGTCGGTACCGACCCCGCAAGCACCCTCCTTTTTGACCCTACGATGGATACTACCATCGCCCCCCGCCATGCAGAGATAGAATGGAGGGAGCGTGAATATATACTGAGGGATTTGGGGAAGGGTACCTTTGTCAACGATGAGCAGGTGGAGGAGGTGGCACTCAAGGATGGGGACCTGATAGAATTTGGACTCGGGGGGCCTAAGTTACGCTTCAGGATTAAACTGGAAGAGTGGGAGATAAGTAAGCCATTCCGCCAGATGCTGGAGGAATCAGTAGCCATTGCCAGGGAGCAACCAGGCGGAAGGCTAAACACCGCCACCGCCTTCTTTAAACAACTGATATGGGAGGCCGTTACCCAATCCTCCTTCCGTTTCAGATTATCTACCCTCTTAGTGCTCTTCCTCCTGGTGGGGTTTGTCCTCTCCAGTTTTTATCGTTCGGTGGTCTTCCAGAAGGAGGTACAGAAACGTGTAATGGTCCTGGAGACCCATAGGACCATTGCAGAAAGGATTATCAAGGACTACACCAAAGGGGTCTGTCTAATCCTGGGCTCTTACACGCTTGGTGGAGAGGAACAGGTACCGCGACCCATTACCTATGAGTACACTGGCACGGGGTTTGTGGTAAGTAAGGATGGGAGGGTGGTAACCAATCGCCATGTGGCCGAGCCCTGGTGGAGGAAAGGCAGGTTTGGGCCAAAGGATATGGGCTTTACACCCAAGTTTCTGGAGTTCCGGGCCTTCTTCCCGGGGGTGATGAGGTCTTTCCCCCTTCAGGTGGAAAAGGTGTCAGAAGACGAAGACCTTGCCCTGGTCAGGTTTGACCCTGGTGGGGAAGAGTTCCCAGTGCTGGAGCTGGAGAGGGAGGGTATCACGGAGACAGGCGAACCCGTTGTGGTCATTGGTTATCCGGCCGGCATCAGTGGTATCATGGCAAGGATAGATAAGGAGGTGGTGGACGAACTGGTCTATAAGAGGGCATTGGGCTTTATTGAACTGGCCCTGGAACTCTCCAACCGAGGACTCATAAGACCACTGGCCACTCAGGGACACATAACCGGGGTCACGGAAGACAAGCTAGTTTTTGATGCCCAAACCACCATAGGGGGTAGCGGCGGGCCAGTCTTTGACCACGAGGGCAAGGTGATAGGTATAACTTACGGCATATTTACCGGTTTTGCTGGGTCCAATTTTGCCCTCCCTGCGAAGGGGGCACTGGCCCTGCTGGAGTCCAAACCTGCGGGGGTAAGGACACCCACTCAGGCATCGGAACTCCCTGAGGCCAATCCTATGGCACAATCTCCACAGTAAATTTCCCCTCCCAGATGCAGGTCTCGCAGTCTAATTCCCTCCCGGAAAAGGTGCCTTCTATTGTCTTACCGCTCACCTTACCCACCATATCTGCGGCTATCCTGCAGAGCCTCCGGTGTCCCAGATAAACTACCTGGGCCGTCCCAGTCAGCATAGTTCCACTCAAGTTTCCGATAAGGAGACAGGCGTATTTTCCATCCGTATCAATAAAGCTCGCCGTCAGGTCTTTCCCTTGCTGGGTCACGTAAAATACAACAGTACCTCCACCGGGGATACCCCCCAGCGGGTCTTGGCAATTGCGCCCTGCCCCCCTCCAATGGCAGGTCCACTGCCCTGAGACATCAGGGGGTTTCGTGCAAGACGAGAGGATTAGAAACATGCAAAAGAAAAGCCTTTTCATTCCAACCGCCCATAATTCAATGCCAGGACTCTGGTGAAAGAGGGGTACGCCGGCTTAGGGCCAGCACTAAGGCCCTAGACCTTGGTTCAGGGCGTAATCTCCACAGTAAATTCCCCCTCCCAGATGCAGGTCTCACAGTTTAGTTCCTTACCTGAATAGGTCCCTTTTATAACCTTACCGACTACCTTACCCACTAACTCTGTGACCACCTTGCAGTTCTCTGGATAGACCCCGTGTACTGTGGCAGTAAGCACGGTTCCATTGACCCTTCCAATGAAATGATTCGTCGTCTTCCCATCTGTAAAAGTGGCCGTGAGGTCGTCCCCTTGCTGGATTACGTGAAATACAAAGGTGCCTTCCTTGGGTCCATTCTCCAGTGGGTTCTGACAGTTATACTCTACCCCCTTGAAGCGAAGGGTCCACTGTCCTGATACGTCAATGATATTTAAGGGTTCCTTCTCCTGGGCAGGTACATTCCACGACAAAAAGAGGAAAAGAATACCAAAGAGAAGCTTTTTCATTTCTTTCACCTCAGATGTAGCGTATGAGCTTGCTCGTACGCCTTGTTCAAAAATACGTTGGAGCAAGCTCCAACGCTACACATACACCTCTTGTTTAGCATCAAAAGTGGAGATTCTTCCCGCCTAAGACGGGCCAGAATGACATCAAAAAAGCCTCGTTCATGAACTATACCTCAATAATGTCCTTTCCAATGCCTTGGAAAGTATCTTCTATTAGACACGTCTCGTTCGGGACTATACTCGCTCGGCATACGAATGGTGTAGTAAAAGTAAATAGCAGCTACCAAGATACACAAGAAACCGACAATAATTGATAGAATTATTGCACTTGATAGGTTTTTAGAGTACCAAATATAATACCCCACTGACATACCTAGTATTCCTAATAAAAGAAAGCCAGCAATAGGAGCAAAATAAGGGAAATAGTGTTGGACCTTACGCTCTCGCGACCACTCTCCCCATCTTAGGCAATCCTGCCCATGGGCATTTTGCCCAATGCGAGAATTGATTTCCTTTTCCAGCATCAAAGTATAGCCATTTAACTGGGTTATCCAGTATAAATTGAAAAACCACATCAATATCACCAATAGGACAGTCAACGGTAAAATAAGGGTAAGTTCTATGCATGCCAAAGATGCGTATGTTTTTGATAGCGTAAAGGCACTACCGATTAAAAAACTAAGGGCCAAAGCCCCCAAGCGGACTGCAGACTGTTGATTTTGTGTTGCCTGCAAGATTTTTGCATGCAAAGCCTTGTATTCTTCAAGTGCAACCGAAGTCCAGTCGTCCATTTTGGGTATAGATGTAGCGTACGAGCTTGCTCGTACGCCTTGTTTTGTTCAAAAATGCGTTGGAGCAAGCTCCAACGCTACACCGACATCTTTATTCAAATCGGTCTATAATCCCACAAAAGGGATAATCCTCCCATTTTGCTACTAGGCCTTTTCGGACTGGGTTTTCTAAAATGTATACAGCAATATCTCTTAAATCTTCTTCTCTACGTACGATGTGGTCGTAAAAATGTTTTTGCCAGAGATTAGACCCTCCTTTGTCTATATTGGGGAGTTTATTGTACCACCTGGCTGTCGTACTTTTGAAGGCCTGTATTATTCTTGAAACACTGAGACTACTTTCCCCAGGAGATAACAGGAGATGTAAATGGTCTGGCATGGCGCAATAGACATATAACGAGAAGCAAAAATCTTCTCTTAATTTTTTAAGATGTTCAATAATTCCTATAACCACTTGCCCTTTTAGAATAGGCCTTTTGTCTCTGGTACATATGGTAGTAAAATAGGGACGGACTTCAGAATAATCAAAACTCTTTAGCCTTAAAGACCTGCTTCGCCCATACGTTTTGTACACTTCTTTCAGAGGGTTTATGTCTTTGTCCATAATAATGCCTCCGCCCATTAAGCGTACGAGCTTGCTCGTACGCTTTGTTCAAAAATACTCAATAGAAGAACCAAAAAGAAAGGCGACAGAGGCACCATATCTTCTGCAGAGACTAATAATTATTTGCTTTTCAGCATCAGTGATCATATTTAGACCTGGAGAAAAGAATTCTAGTAAATAGGGAAGGGGGTTTCAATCCTATTTTTGATTACCCACACATAGCCGTTAAATCTGCTACGCACCATACCTCAGCAACCTCAGCCCATTAAAGATGACCAGGAGAGAGGCCCCCATGTCGGCACCTACGGCCATCCAGAGGGTGGCCTTGCCCACTGCGGCCAGGCCCAGGAAGACGGCCTTTACCCCAATGGCAAAGACAATGTTTTGTTTTATCACCCCCAGGGTCTGCCTGCTCAGCCCTAGGGCAAAGGGTATCCTGGTGAGGTCATCGGTCATGAGGGCAATATCGGCCGTCTCCAGGGCGGTGTCCGTCCCCACCGTACCCATGGCAATGCCTATCGTGGCGGCGGCCAGGGCGGGGGCGTCGTTTACCCCATCACCTACCATGGCCGTCCTCCCATAATTTTTGGTCAAGTGCCGCACCGCCTCCACCTTGTCCTCAGGAGAGAGCTCTGCCTGGTATTCTTCTACCCCCAGTTTCCCGGCTATGGCCTGGGCCGTGCCCTTGTTATCTCCCGTAAGCATGACTATCTTCTTGATACCCTTTTCTCTTAATGCCACCAGGGTGGGTTTGCTGATGGGCCTTACCTCGTCGGCCACGGTAATAGTCCCCAATAGCTTATCTTCTACACCTACCAGCATGACTGTCTTCCCCTGGGACTGGAGCACGTAGAGGAGCCGCTCCGCCTTTGCCGTGGATATCCCCAGTTCTCTAAAGAACTTCAGGTTTCCAATGTGGTAGGGGCAGGGTAACCCTGCCCCTACCATGATTCTGGCCGTGGCCCCTTTTCCTGGGATGGTCTTGTAGTCCGTAACCTCTAATAGCTCCAGTCCCTCTTTCCTGGCCCTTCGGAGTATGGCCCCGGCTAGATGATGTTCTGAGCGGGCCTCCACGGATGCGGCCACGCGGAGGAGTTCGTCGTGTGGTAAGGAGTCAAGGGGTATGACGTCAATTACCTCTGGCACGCCCTTAGTGAGGGTGCCTGTCTTGTCAAAGGCTATGGCCTCCAGTCGGCCGGCCTCCTCCAGGTGGATGCCGCCTTTAATGAGGACGCCGTGCTGGGCGGCGCAGGTTATGCCGGAGAGGAGGCTTACCGGGGTAGCTATCACCAGGGCGCAGGGGCAGGATATTACCAGGAAGACCAGTCCCATGTAGAGCCACGGGATGAACTCTGCCCCCAGGAAGGCCCAGGGTACGGTTGCGACCAGAAAGGCCGTGCCTATGACGATGGGTGTGTATATCCTGGCAAACCTGTCCACAAAACTCTGGTAGGGGGCCTTCTGGGCCTGGCACTCCTCTACGAGATGGATTATGCGGGACAAGGTAGTGTCTTTGGCCAGGTGGGTTACCCTCACCTCCAGTACCCCTTCCCTGTTGATGGTCCCAGCGAAGACCTCACAGCCGACGTACTTTTC
Organism: Candidatus Brocadiaceae bacterium; assembly: GCA_030018855.1. Taxonomy (GTDB): domain Bacteria; phylum Planctomycetota; class Brocadiia; order Brocadiales; family Bathyanammoxibiaceae; genus 2-12-FULL-52-36. The sequence goes on along the minus strand of JASEHG010000006.1, from coordinate 2,227 downwards.
CACGGGGGTGGACTCCCCCGTGATTGGGGCCTGATTCACGGTGGAATAGCCTTCCACTACCATTCCATCAAGGGGTATCTTTTCGGAAGGTCTGACAATCAGGGTGTCTCCCAGTTGAACCTCGTTAATGGGCAGGGTTACCTCTTTCTTTGATGGGGGTCCGCCTGAGGTGGAGGCTACTTCCCGCCTTACCAGGGCCTCCTGCGGGGTTAGGGTCATGAGCGAGCTTAGGGTGTTCCTTGCCCTGTCCAGGCTATAACTCTCCAGGAGTTGGGCGAGGGAGAAGAGGGCAATCACTGTGGCCGCCTCTCCCCACTCCCCGATGGCTGCCGCCCCAATGACTGCTATGCCCATCAGGGTGTTCATATCAAGGGAGAGGCCCTTTGCCGCCAGGAATCCCTTATAGAAAATCCTTGGTCCGCCCGTGAGCATGGCAATCAGGTATATGGGTATGGTTATCTCTCCTGGAAGGCCCTTAAAGGCCAAGGCCAGTCCTGCCACTGCGAACAGTCCGGAGAGGCTGGTGAGGACCAGTTGTCTCCGTCTCCCCCAGCCTGCCTCTTTTCCGCCTGAGGCGGACCAGGTCTCAAGCAAGGTGGCCTCAAACCCTGTCTCCTGTATCCGTCCCAGGATTTCTTTGAGGTCTATCAGACTGCTGTCGTACCTTACCTTCACCTCCTGGGAGAGGAGGAGGGTGTCCAGATGGAGTATACCTTTGAGGCCCGAGAGCTTCTTCTTGATAAGGTGGGCTTCTTCCTGGCAGTCCATAGCAGGCACCTTCAGGGTAACCAGATTTTCTTTTGGGTTATCAGGCATGGTGGGCAGGGTCTAAAGTCCGTACAGTCGCTTAAGCATAATAGCAACACGTACGTTTGTGGTCAAGGGACTTCCAAATGCGGATTGCAGATTGCGGATTTAAAGATTTAGAGATTTCAGATTTAAAGATTTAAGATTGAAAGACTTAAAGATTTAAAATCGTAAAATCGTAAAATCTAAAATCCTAAAATCCTAAAATCCTGTTAATTCCGCACTCCCCATTCCCCACTCCCTACACCCTACCCCCTAGCCCCTAATTCCTGCCCTAACGTCTTTGGGAGGATGAACATGTGGTTATGTCTCAGGCCGTCGTAGTACCGCAACGCCGGCGCTAACTTCCTGGCCTGTAGGATTTTATCCGCCTCTATGCTTGGAATCTGTGATACGTCAACGGTGTCATTGGCGACAATAAAGCCCCACATTGCCCAAAAGGACGGGACGAAAGAGGCGTACAAGTTCACGTGTCGGAAGATACGCCGGAGGGTCTTGTGTATTGTTACATGGTTGGCACAATCCAGACCCGATAGCTCCATTGCCTGGATCACCAGTAAACCTGGGGCTGTCAGACGCCGTTTGACCGCGCGATAAAAGTCCTCCGTGTAGAGTGTTAGTGCGGGTCCCTCCTCCTGGGCGTCGCCGCAGTCAACGATGATACAGTCAAACCGTTCCTTTGTTCTAGCGATGAAGTCTTTCCCATCTGAGAAGACCAGTTCCAGACGTGGGTCCTGGAATGCCCCCTGGTGCCACTCAGGCAGAAACTTCTTACACTGCTCCACTAACTCGGCGTCAATGTCTACCATAACGACACGCCCTATAGTCGGATGCCGAAAGACCTCCCTAATTACCGCCCCCTCCCCCCCTCCAATGACCAACACACTGCGAGGTTCGGGGTGGGCAATCAGTCCAGGGTGGACGAGGCTTTCATGATAGATGTACTCGTCCTCTTGTGCCGATTGGGTTAAACCATCTGTAACTAACATCTTCCCATATTCTTCCGTCACGAAGATGGCTACATCCTGAAACTTCGTCTGTCCCCGGAAGAGCACTTTGTCTATGGCATATTTATGCTGTTCGTCCCATGGTCCGATTTCATCGTACCGCAACATGTTTGGGAGGGCCTTCATTAAGATTCTCCTTTTGATGGGCATTCCAGCCCAACTCCTACTTCTACTACTTAAACTTGCCTTTGTCAACGAAAGTCACCTTCAAAGTTTGGTAGGGGCACGTTGCAACGTGCCCCTACAGAGATACACCCCTTTTTCTCCTCCCGCCAGAAATATGCCCGCCTGCCATCTGTCGGTCAGGGCGTATTTTTGTACGGGCGGGTTTTAAACCCGCCCCCTACAGCTTTACAAAGTTCACAAAATATATACTTGACAATAAGGAGGCACCCCTATAGATTATCCCCGTT
>JASEHG010000069.1 GCA_030018855.1 Candidatus Brocadiaceae bacterium | reverse complement strand
CTTATAAAGGACAGACCTAAAGGTCTGTCCCTACATTCTTTGAGAAATAACGCAGGCTAAAGCCTGCGGCTACTGAGAACGACGTGAGGTTCCTGTCGCAATTCTAGAAACAGCGCAGGCTATCCGCCTCAGGCGGACGAATCTGCCTCAGGTCATGCCGAAGGCAGATCCGCCTACGGCGTGACACGACCTGCGGCTACAGACTAAAGTAGGGGCGTATTGCAATACGCCCCTACGACACATGAAAATAACGTACAACTGGTTAAAGGAATACTGTGACTTCGGGCTTCCGCCGGAGGGGCTGGCAGAGGTACTAACCGGCGCCGGCTTCGTGGTGGCAGGTATGAGGGCAATCCGCCTGGGGCGGAATGGGGACCATGTTATTGAGATAGAGGTTACCTCCAACCGCCCTGACTGTCTGGGGGTAATCGGGATTGCCCGCGAGGTGGCGGCCCTCACCAGGAAGCCCCTGAAGTTCCCCCCCGTGAGGTACAATACGGGGAAAAAGGCCGTAGAGGTAAAGGTAACGGTAGAGGAGCCGGAGCTCTGCCCTAGATACACGGCGAGGGTGATTCGTGGGATAAAGGTTGGACCCTCCCCCGCCTGGCTCCAGCAGAGGCTTGAGGCAGTCGGCCTGAGACCGATTAACAACGTGGTGGACGTTACCAACTACGTCCTTATGGAGTGGAGCCAACCCCTCCATGCCTTTGACCTGGACAGACTTGATAGTAAAGAAATCGTAGTAAGGCGGGCCCTGTCGGGGGAGAGGCTGGTGACCATAGACGGTGCCAAACTAGACCTCAACCCCGAGGTACTCGTGATTGCCGACGCCGCAAGGCCCGTGGCCCTGGCCGGGGTGATGGGCGGGAGAGATACGGAGGTAGACGAGGGAACGTGCAATATCCTCCTGGAGTCGGCCAGGTTCAGGCCTGCTACCGTAAGGAGGATGGCGAGGCGGTTCGGCCTGAAGACAGAGTCCAGTTACCGCTTTGAGAGGGGTGTGGACATAGAGGGGGTGGAGCTTGCATCCCGGCGGGCAACTGCCCTTATCCTTGAGCTGGCCGGTGGAGAGGCGGCTAAGGATACTGTAGATGTAAGAATAAAGGTAGGGGCACGTTGCAACGTGCCCCTACGGCTGGCCAGGCTGAACGCCATCCTCGGCACCAACCTGGAGGAGGGGGTGGTCAGTAATACCCTCTGCCGGTTGGGTTTTGAAATAAAGGGCGGGAAGAGGGGTGTCCTAGAGGTCAATGTGCCTAGCTTCCGTGGGGACGTTACACAGGAGATAGACCTCATTGAGGAGGTTGCCAGGGTTTATGGCTATAACAATATCCCCACCAATACGGCTCTCCCCATACACGTCAGCCCCATAGGTAAACAGGAGCGGGTAGAGGAACGGGTCAGGGGATTACTGGCCGGATGGGGGTTCTTTGAGGCAGTTACTTATAGCATAGTAGAGGACAGTGAGACCAGTAGGGCAGGGTTGCTTACTGGGGGGAGGCCCCTCCGTATAAGGAACCCAATACGGGCAGGAGAGGATTGTCTGAGACAGACACTCCTGGGTAACCTCCTCCGGGCCAAGAGACACAATCAAGACTACGGCACACCCAGGGTGAGACTCTATGAACTCTCAAAGGTCTATCTCCCCGAAGAGGAACAGAAACTCCCTGTGGAAAAGACGTGTCTTGGGCTCCTTTATGAGGAGGACTTGACTGTAGTTGAGGGGTATGCCAAAGACCCATTCTACGCCCTGAGGGGCCTCCTGGAGGGCCTGCTATCGGCCCTGGGTGCAAAGGGGGATATCTGTTGGGAGGGCCTGGCCAATCCATTCTTCACCAGGGAAAAGTCTTGTAAGGCAAGCTTAGGGGGAGAACCCCTGGCTATCCTGGGGGAAGTAAGCAAGGAGATAGTAAAGACTTACGACCTGCGGAGTACGCCCTGCCTTGCGGAGATAGATTTTGACCTATTGGTTGAGAAGGCAGATATGACCAGCACCTTTCAGAGGCTCCCCCTCTACCCCCCAATTGACAGGGACATTGCCATCGTGGTGGACGAGGGCGTAACCTGGGCAGAGATAGAGTCCTGTGTAAGGGGGGCAGGGGCAAAATTTCTGGAGAAGGTAGAATTTTTTGACCTCTATCGTGGTAAGCAGGTTCCTCCAGGTAAAAAGAGCGTTGCCTTCAGAATCCACTTCCGCGCCCCCGACCGCACACTGACGGGAGAGGAGGTAGATAGGGCACGAGAGGTTATAATTAGCGAGTTGACCAGGAGGCTTGGGGCTACGGTTAGGTAATAACGTGCATCCTTAAGGGTACTACTTAGTGAAAAGAGTTGAAATCATTCCCATAGCAGAGAGGAAGTTAAAAAGAAGAGGAATCAGTAAAGAGTGGATAGAAGACACGCTTTTGAATCCCTCGCAGGTAGTAGCTGGATACGGAGGACGAAAGATTGCACAAAAGAAGTTTCTTATAAGTGCTAAAGAATATCTTCTAAGAATTGTCTATGAAGATACAGAAGAGAAGTATATTATAGTAACGACATATCTTACTTCGCAGGTAGGTCGTTACTGGAAGGAGGAAAAATAGATGAAGATAGAATATGACCCAGGACATGACCTCTTAAATATAGAATTTGTAGCCGACGAGGCTATCGCCGACTCAGTTGAACTTGATGGTGTAATAATTGATTATTCTAAGGATGGGAGGATTGTTGCAATTGAGATACTTGATGCAGGGAAGAGGACAACAAAGAACCCCCTTGACCTGATTGATTTATCAATAGTAAAGGAAAGGTCTACGGTCTAAAGTGGCTAGAACAATTATAGGTTGGCTTGAATTAACAAAAGGGTCGGAGTTTTTTTGCTCCGTTCCCCCGACCGCACGTTAAGGAAAGAGGGTGCCGATGGGACAAGGGGGGTTATAATTGATGGGTTGGCTAAAAGGCTAAAAGCTGTTGTAAGGCAGCCACAGTCAAGGTACGTCTGGACGCACCCTACCTGCTAAGGTATTGACAGGAGTTGGAATTTCGGATTATATCACGTTATAGTTATTAGACGATACACTTTGCTTGATAGAGGATGGCAAAATGAGTGAATTTGTTTTTCATGGGATTATCCAGAAAGAAGAAGACAGGTATACCGCTATTTGTCTGGAGTTGGACATAGCCACGGAAGGGGACTCTCTAGAAGAGGCAAAGAATAATTTGAGGGAGGCAGTTGAAGGTTACATTGAATCGGTTATTGAGGAAGGAGAGGAAGAGGAGTTCATTCCCCGGCCTGTACCCGAGGAGGTCATAGTAGGATACCTCCAGAGATTCAAGGAACTTTTACAATCCTGCAAGCCTTCGGAATTCTATGAATATAGAGACGTAGTCTATGCCCAGGGTAAATCCCTCCAGCAAAGACGTTGAGAGAGTCCTTAGAAGAAATGGATTTCAACTCGTCTCACAGAAGGGAAGTCATCAACAGTTCAAGGGTATCGTGGAGGGAAAGAAGAGACGAGTGACTGTTTTGGCAAATAAAAAAGACTTTGATATTAAGACCTTCAGGAGCATGGTTCGGCAGTCAGGATTGAGGGAAGAAGAATTTTTTAAATAAATTAAGCTACAATAGAGCGTGTCCAGACACACGTGGATACCTCTAATTTTCCACCCTCTCCGCCTGAGGCGTAACATACACACCCCTTAATCCCCTCCCGCCAAAGATATGCCCGCCTGCCATCTGTCAGGCAGGGCGGATTTTCAACTTTCTAGAGGGGAGATACGTTTTTTACTTAGCAGTCTTCTCCAATCCACCCAGGGTGGACACCCTCTCCTCCACGAAGGCATACCATGGGTTATTTCTGGCAAAGGGGAGTTCCTTGTAACCCTCCAGTTCTGCCCCCATTGAGAAGAGGGTCAGTCCACCGAGGTGGAGTTTCCTCTCTGTCAGGTCTTGATGCCTTTCCCTTATTACAACCTTTTTTAGTGCTTTTTGTAGTTCTATAGCCTTCTTGCTTACGGCTTGGTTATCTCTGAACTTTAGTCTCAGGGCATTCAAAAAACTACCCAGGTCATAGTGCATACTGTAGGGGATGTAGCGACCGGCGATGTGGGCACTGACGGTAAAGGAATCGGTAAGTGTATCCACTTCTTTAAACCTCTTCACGGCCTGGGGCGATCCGCCGAAGGCGGACTTCAGAGTTAGGGCCAACTCCCCCAGGGGTGGCATTATTTCCGTAAGGGCCGTCAGGTCTATCACGGCCACGGTCAGTATATTGTCCAGCTTGGTGGGGAGGTAGGAGGTAGTGTCTACGTAGGCGTCGGCTATGCGGGAGGCAATCTGGGGTGCGGGCTTGGAGGGGTCCTCTAAGAAGGCCCTGAGGACGTCTCCGTAGGGCCAACCGTCCAGGGCCTCCTCGTTCTCGGAGGCTATGACGTAATGGGCATAGTCCTTGATGGAAAACAATACCTCCACCATGGCCATATAGCAGGCGTCCAGCCCCAAAATATCAATCCTGTCCTTACCATTAACCCTTTTTATTGCCCTGACAATACTGCCGAGGGCCTCTTCCAGTTCCGGGAGGCTCAAGACGTCCACTCCGCCTGAGGCGGATCCGTCATTTAAGTCATGGAGCATACCCATCCATCCCTCGCCGTACCCGCCGAGGAGCAGGAGGTAATTCTGGGCAGGCAGGTTTTCCACGGCCCACGCGGCAAAGGTGATTAGGGTCTGCGGGTCGCCGGTATTCAGTTCCTTATTCTTCCAGGAGGGGTTTATGTCCTCTACAGGTAGTTCCAGCAGGTAACCGTTTCTGACCTCGTAGAGGTGTCCTCCCTTATCCATCTTATCTGCCAGGACTACCGTGCGGACGTCGTACGTAGGGGCGTATTGTCGTGCCTTAGGCAGATCCGCCGTGGCGGACAATACGCCCCTACCTGCCTCTTTAAGCTCTTCCAGGTTCTGCTGTGTAAACCAGTCCAGGAAGTTATCTCCGGCAAGGTATACTATGCAGGTCCATTTTGGGAGGGTTTTTGTATCCTGCCCGTGGCAATAGGCAGTAGGCAACAGGCAGTAGGCAGTAGACAGTAAGCAGAAAACGACCTGAGGCGCAAATCTTCTCATATGTTTCTACCCCCTACCCCCTATTCCCTACCCCCTTTCCTTCTCCTCCTCAAGGAGGGAGGACTCTAGCGATTGTATCTTTCCTGCCAGGTCGTTTATCAGTTCATGGACCCTTGCAATCTTTATAACCAGTTCATCTGCCTGTCTTAACCTATTGGCAAGGGCCTTCATCACTATGAGGACACATGCGGGGATATTGGTAAAACACTGGTTGCAGTGTTTTCTGTCCAGGGCCACCACCGTGGAGTCGGTAGTGGCACGGGCTGTGGCACTCCTCGTGCCGCCTCCTATTACGGCCACCTCTCCCAGGAACTCCCCTTGCATCAACTCCCCTAACTTTATGTTTCTATTCAGTATCCTCTTGGTTACACTGAGCCTCCCGCTCTCTAAGTAGAACATCTCGTTGGCAGGGGTACCCTCGTAGAAGAGTACGTCTCCCTTCTTCAGGGAGTGGGTCTTCGTGACTTTGCACGTAGGTGCTAGGGGCATGCTTCTTTCCTCCTATTTGTCTCCGCAGACTGATTAGGGGTTAGGGACCAGGGGGCAGGGACTAGAATACAGAATACCGAATTCAGAATATTTTGTATTCTGAGTTCTGACTACTGAATTCTGTATTTTCCCTATTCTATGCTCTTCAGTTCAATAGTCTTGACCTCTCCAAACTCGCTGAGGGGTCGGTCAAACTTGTCTTTATTCCCTACCACCAGGAGGGTGACGTTATCGGGCTGTAGGTATTTCCTGGCCACTCTTAATATGTCTTCCCTGGTGACGGCCTGTATCTTAGCTACGTACGTGTCCAGGTAGTCAAGGGGGAGACCTTGATACTCTATGTTTACCATGTGGGATACGATGGCCGAACTGGAGGTAAAAAGGAAGACAAATTGGTTGGTAAAGGTATCCTTGGCAGTGGCTAGTTCGTCCTCCTCTACGGGTTTATCTTTTATCTTCCGGATTTCCTCCAGGGTCAGGGATATGGCCCTGCTTGTGGATTCGGACTTGGTCTGGCAGTTTACGAAAAAGAACCCCTTGTCTCTTGGGGTATGGAAGGCGCTGTAGACGCTGTAGGCCAGGCCCTCGTCACTCCTTATCTTTCCTGGTATCCTGGAGGCGAAGCTTCCTCCTCCGAGGATGAAGTTCATTAGCATGGCGGGAAAGTAGTCAGGGTTGGTCCTCTCTATGGCCACGTGGCCGAGGACTACGTTAGACTGGTCAATGTCCTTGTATATGTAGTTTATGGACTTATTAAATGCTTCTTTGACGTTCGGGACGGCAGGGAACGAGACCTCGGCCCTGGGCCAGTCCTTAAAGAGTTTCTCTAACTTCTCCAGCATCTCCTGTGTATTAAAGTCTCCAGCCACACCCATCAATATATTGTTGGGATGAAAATACCTCTTGTGGAACTCTACCATGTCCTCCCTGGTTATCCTGCCCAGGGTATCGGGGTACCCCTCTACCTTCCTCCCGTAGGGATGAGGCTCGTAGATGAGCCTCCTGAACTCCCTGAAGACGATACCGCCAGGGCTATCGTTCTCCCTCCGTATGCCCTCCATTACCTCTTCCTTTCTCTTCTTTATCTTATCTTCAGGGAAGTTAGGGTTCCTGAGGACGTCGTTGAATATCTCCAGTGCCTTGTCCAGGTCCTTTTTCATGGTAGAAAGACCGGCAGTACCCTCCTCTCTCCCTATGGCCGTCTCTACCGAGGCGGCCATGTATTCCAGCTCCTCATTAATCTTCTCTACACTGCGGGTGGTAGTCCCGCCTGAGCGCATGACGTGGCCCGTCAGGGAGGCCAGCCCCGCCTTTTCTGCAGGTTCGTAGATGGCGCCGGTCCTGATGGTGGACGTGATGTTTACGATGGGGAGGTCGTGGTCTTCAAGGAGGTACAACACCATGCCGTTAGAGAGTACCTTCCGCTGTGCCTTTGGTGGCGTAAACTCCAGGGGGTTGAAGTGTAGTTTAGAGACTATCTGGGCCCCCGGGGACTGAGGCTTTACAAAAGGCACCTCCTCTGTGGGGCGCCCGTGCTGGGCATAGAGCGAGGCAGTAAGCAGTAGGCAGTAGGCAGTAAGCAGTAGGCAGGTAGCCGCAGGTCGTGCCAGAGGCAGATTCGCCGCGGTGAACTTTAGCCTGCGTAAGACAGTAGACAGTAGGCAGTAAGCACTGCTTACTTCGTGCGGAGTAGCCCGCACTGTATTCATTCCAGTTGGAAGCAATTTTCTAGACGCTCCTTCCCGTTGATTCCAGCCTCCTGGAGCATGAGCCTGTGGAAGGAGAAATCTCCAAATTCTTTTATTGAATGGCTGTCCGTGTTAAAGGCCAGTTTGACGCCCTTTTCCAGGCACCTGCCAAGAAAAATAGAATTGGGGTCAAGAGAGTGGGCATTCACCTCAAGGGCTATCCCCCTGGAGAGGGCCTTATCAGTAATGACGTCGTGGTAACGGCTCGGCACCGCTATGCCCGCCTTCCTCAGACCCCTGGTGGGGTGGGCCAGGATGTCTATATCTTGCTCCAGGGCCTTCATGGTAAGCGACAAGAACTCTTCCTGTACCACCTCTTCCTTTTCCCTCCTTTTCAGGGAAGGGATGACATGGACTGCCCCTATGACCACATCAAAATTCCCCCTGTAGTCCCAGTCAAAGATAAACTCCCCATCAGGCATCTGCTCCAGCTCAATGCCAGCCCTTATCCCGTATTTTCTGTAAGGCTCCAGGTCTGAGAGATATTTCTCTAGACGGTATGCCCTATCTTTAAGCAGGGGCTGGAGGTCTATCTTCCCCGTCTGCCGTCTCAGTCCCTCTCTCTCGTTCTGTTCAAAGTAGATGTCGTTGCTGTGGTCAGTTATGGCGAAGCACCTCAGTCTGGCCTTACTGGCATAGAGCAGGTAATCCTCTACTGTTATCAGGTCTGCACAGGCAGACCAGTACGTATGGACATGGCAATCAGTATCAAATATCAAATCCTTCTCTCCTGAGAGGCAGAAAGGGTGTTATTAGGCTATTTTATAATTGCTTTGCCCTTTGGCAATGGTAAAAGCATGGTATGCCAATCTTCACCGCAACCTGGACCTTTTCTTCTGCATTAAGGGACTGGATTCAAAACGGTTCGGTTGAGATGATAACAGAGCGTCGTCCAGGATTGCAAATCTATTTGGAAGGAGATGTAGGGACAGATCCGCCTGAGGCAGATTAAATTTAAAATTTCCAATTTGCAATATGATTTCTCCCCCTACCCCCTACTCCCTAACCCCTGTCCCCTAGCCCTTGTGGGCGATACCCAGTTCCTTCATTATCTTCTTCATATCCTCCCAGCACTTGGGCTTATCATTGGGGTTTCTGAGGAGATAGGCGGGGTGGAAGGTGGGCATGAGTTTTATACCCGCCTCAGGCGGATAGTCAAGGAATCGTCCACGTAAGGAACCGATGGGTTCCCTGCTCTGGAGCAGCCCCTGGGTGGCACAGTTCCCCAGGGTACAGATGACCTTGGGCCTTATCCATGCAATCTGCCACTTGAGATAAGTCTCAGAACATATAAGCATCTCGTCAGGCCTCGGCGTGCGGTTCTCAGGGGGGCGACACTTTACCATGTTGGTGATATACACCACCTGACGGGTGAGCTTCATGGCCTCAATAATCTTCGTGAGTAGTTGGCCCGCCCTCCCCACAAAGGGTTCCCCCTGCTGGTCTTCGTCATAACCAGGGCCTTCTCCAACAAACATCAACTCCGCAAAGGGATTCCCTACCCCGAAGACCACCCTGGTGCGGGACTGACTGAGACGGCATTTTATGCAGGTAGAGGCCACCTTCCCCAGTTCGGCAAGCTTTTCCACCCTGTCGTCTCTTTCTGTATCTTTTGAAGCGGCATAGGATGCAGGAGGCTCTTTTATCTCCTCAGGGGCAGACCGTACCTCTGACGGGTTCACCACAGGTAATATTTTCTTGGGCGGATATTTTGGCAAGGATTCTATGCCAAAGGCCTTTTCAAGAAGGAGCCTCTGTTTTACCTCTCTCGTAAGCCTTAATAGTTCTTCGTGGGGACTCAAGCTGGAATTGTTTATGGCCCCTCTTTCAGGGCCTTCTCTATCTCTTTCACCACT
>JASEHG010000068.1 GCA_030018855.1 Candidatus Brocadiaceae bacterium | reverse complement strand
AAAATCCTGAAAGTCCGCCTCGGGAGGACGCCTCAGGCGGGAATTGCCCCTACATCTGCCTACGCAGTATAAAGGGGAGGTGTACCTGGTCCTGTTTATAATCGCCGGTAAGGGCATAGAGGATGATGTTTATCCCCAGTCGGAAGGCCATGGTCCGTTGGGTCTCTCCGCCCGGGTAGACCTCATACTCCCAGTTCCCCATGGCGTCCCTGGCCCAGGCGCCACCCAGGTCATTCTGGGAATATATGACCACCGTCCTGCCATCTACGTCTAACCCCTCCAGATACGGATGGGTAATTATCCTGCCTCCCTGGGTATTTATAAGATAGAAAGAGCGATAGACGCTGTGGTCATCGGGGAGGCGTGTCAGTTTGTGGCCTGGGAACAAGGACTCTACCTCTTTCCTGAAGGTCTCATCAAACCCAAAACCTGGCCTTCCCACGCTGTCATCCGCCAGGAGCGTCCCACCAAATTGCAGGAAATTTCTAAGGTTTTCCTTCTCTACGTCATTAAAAGGTTCAAATCCGGCATCGCCAGCCATATAGAGAAATGGGTATACAAATATCTCCGGGGCCGAGGGCTGTAGGTTTACGGTATCCAGTCGGGCCTCTACACTGGTCCTCTTGACCAGTTCCCAGACGAGCCTGGAACCTGCCCTGGGCCTGGGGTTCCAATTACCCCCGCGGTATTCCATCTGGGTAAAGACAAACTTAGAGGATTCTCCCATGCCCAGACAACTCCCCTGCCCTGAACCAGGAAGGTTCAGGGCCTGTAGCCCCAAGACCCAGCAACCTGCCCCTAACGTTAAACCTAGAAATTCCCTCCGTCTCATTTCTTTACCTCTGGTGCCTGTCCGCCTGAGGCGGATATCGCTATCTTGTCAAAGGCCTCCCTAAATGCCCTGGCAACCTCCTTGGAGCGGATGAGTACGGCGGCCTCGTGGTTGAGCCTGAGGCCGCTATAAGTCCAGTTGGTACTGCCTATGATAGTTATCTCCTCATCTATCACGATACATTTGCAATGGGTGCTACTATCAGGCGTATCGTAAAATACGGGCACCCCTGCCCCTTTAAGGAAATCATAGGCATACTTGTTCTCTACCTCAGGGCTATCCTCCAGGATTACCTTCACTTCCAGCCCCCGCTTGCTTACACTAATAAGGTCTCTAAGGAGCATGCTTTCCCAACCCATTGGGTGTCTTGGACTTAGCTGTGCATGATACATCACACAGAATACGCCCTTTTTCGCCCCAAGGAGTGCCTCATGGACTGCGGGAAAATAATCAGCATCTACGAGAGGGACCACCTCCTGGGCAGGGAGGGCCAGGGAAGGGACGGGAAAGAGGGCCACATAGAGAGTAAACAGTAGACAGTAGACAGCATACAGGGATAATGGTTTTCCCTGTCTACTGACTACTGTTTGCTGTCTACTATTGTATAATACTGGCACCAACATATTCAGGAAAGACCTCCTTCACCCTTAAATCCCAATCTAGCAGAAATCTACACAGGGGTCAAGTTTGGGGGTATAGACTGTCTGCCTGAGGCGGACTGCCTATTGAAATTTTTTGACAAGGGGGTACCAATCTGATAGAATGCTCGGCAAGCAGGGGGTTGTCACTAAGTCTCAGGAGGACAAGGGGTTTGAAGGTAAAGGTAGCCAAGACGGCAGGTTTTTGTATGGGAGTAAAAAGGGCAATGGATATTGTCCTGGATGCCGCCTATACCGAAAAACATAAGGGAACGACGGTATACACTGACGGTCCTCTCATCCACAATCCACAGGTACTGGACCTGCTGCAGGAAAAGGGTATCAGGACCCTTAAGGAGGGGGCTGAGTTAGATAAAAACCGGGTAGTAATCAGGGCCCATGGCATCACCCCCAACCGCAAGAAAGAGATAGAATCCATGGGGGCCAAGATATCAGATGCCACCTGCCCCCACGTCATGCGGGTGCAAAACATTATAAAAAAATATTCAGTCCAGGGGTATTCTACTATCATTATAGGAGACAGTGGTCATGCGGAGGTGGTGGGTCTCCTGGGATACGCAGAAGGAAGGGGTTATGTGGTGGGTTCCATGGAGGATATAGATACCTTACCCCCCCTGGAGAAGGTCTGCGTAGTGGCCCAAACCACGCAGGATAAAAGGCTTTTCCAGGCAGTAACCTCCAGACTCAAGGAAAGATATAAAGACTGCCAGGTCTTTGAGACTATTTGTGGTTCTACGCATGACAGGCAGGATGAGGTCATAAACCTTTGCAAATCAGTGGATGCCATGGTCGTCGTAGGGGGCAGGGGGAGTGCAAACACCAACCGGCTGGTAAAGATATGTGAGTCAGAAGGTGTCCCTACCTTCCATATTGAAACGGAGGCGGAGTTAAACCTGGAGAAACTGGAGGATTTTGAGGTGGTCGGCGTAACGGCAGGGGCCTCTACCCCTCAATGGTTGCTGAAGAGGATAGTAGACCTGCTGGCCTCTCACGAGAAGCAAAAGGCAGGAAGGTTAAAAGGCTGGTTCAGGATGGCCTTCCACACCTCCGTAGGCAGTTGTATGTATTTGGGGATTGGTGCCGTAGCCATGAGTTATGCCAGCGCCGTACTGTTAGGGGTGGAGCCTCAGTTTAGTTACTGCGCCATTGCTGCCCTATTTTTGTTCTCTATGCACGTATTAAACAACGTGACAAACAGGGAGGCGGTGGCACTGAACGACCCATTTATGGCCAGGTTATACGATAGACATCACGGCATGTTCCTCGGCCTTGGGCTTGTGGGATTGGTGGCCTCCTATGGACTAGCTCTAGCGGAGGATTTTTATGTCTTTCTAATGGTCTTCCTGTCCAGTGTCTTTTTTGCCCTGGCCTTCCGGATCCACGTCCTCCCCGACAGGGTCTCCCAACTCCTCAAGCACAAGAGCCTTGAGCGCTTTGCCGGCACAAAGGAGATATTCCTCGGTATTGCCTGGGCCCTTACCACTGCCCTATTGCCCTTTATTTTGAATGAACCCCAACCCCTGGCGCCCATGGCCGTAGCCCTGGCCTTTGCCTTTAGCATTGCCTTCTTCAGGGCAGTGTTAATGGACATCAGGGACATACAAGGGGATAGGTTTGTGGGAAAAGAGACTATACCAATAGCCATAGGTAGAGAGTGGACAAAGAATATGCTGATTGGGGTAGCGGTAATTATGGCATGTCTCCTGGTAACAAGCGCCCGGTTAGACTGGACCTCTAATTTCAGCCTCTGGCTCATCCCTTGTGTCCTGTATGCCTGTCTGTATCTCTTTCTTTACCATAAGAAGGTCATCGGGGAAGGGTTGGTCTGCGAGGCAGTGGCAGATTTTAATTTCATCCTGGCAGGTCTATTGGCCTTCCTGTGGGAGAACGAACTGTTTAGCCCTCTTCTGAGGCTTGTCTCAAAGTATGTCTAAGGCGAGAAACAACGCAACCTAAAGGTTGCGGCTACTATACAATAGTAACAATGGAAACTACGGAAAAAGAATCTGGCCTCCTGGGGCCTTTTAAGAAGGACATAAGAAAGAGGCTTCTTGCCGGGGCACTGGTATTATTCCCCGTTTACATCACCTTCATAGCCCTAAAATACATCTTCATCTTTGCAGGGGGCACCATGGTACCTGTGGTAAAGCGGACAATCTTACAATCCGAATGGGTACAATTAAAGGTACCGGATGCAATCTTGACCCCTTTGATGTTCCTACTGGGGCTGGTGATGTTTTTCCTGGCCCTTTACTTTGCCGGGACCTTTGCCACCCATTTTATCGGTAGACAGATAATCAGATATGCAGAGGCCATCGTGGCGAGGATGCCCCTGGTGAAGACCATTTATGGCACCTCCAAGCAAATCGTGCAGACTGCAACCGTCCCCGGTAAGGGCGCCTTCAAACGGGTGGTCATGGTAGACTTCCCAAAGGGCGGCACCAAAGCACTGGCCTTTGTAACTGGCTCAATGGAGTACAAAGAAAGACCCTCCCTGACCACCGTCTTCGTCCCTACTGCCCCTAACCCATGGTCTGGTTTTGTGCTCTTCTGTCCCGAAAAAGAGATAGAAGACACCACCCTTACCGTGGAAGAAGGAATCAGGCTAATAGTCTCAGGTGGTATCCTTGCACCCGGCAGATTTCAACCAGAAGAATTGGAAAAGTTATTTCCAGCGTAGGGACAAGAATACACCCCTATCGGCCGCAGACTAACCAGTTCACCGTGCCCTCCCCCAGAGATGATAAAGGTCAAAATGATAAAGATAAGGCAGAGATTCTCTGCCACGAAGGTAGGTGATATAGCTGAGACAGTAACGCAAGAACTTCAACGCCTCTCCCTGGGGGACACACTGAAGCCAGGACACAGCGTGGCCATCACCGCCGGGAGCAGGGGTATCTCCAATATAGGACTCGTCCTCCGCAAGGTCATAGACCACCTGAAGACCCTTGGGGCCCAGCCTTTTATCGTGCCAGCTATGGGCAGTCATGGCGGTGCCACCGCCCAGGGACAATTAAGACTCCTTGCCCATTATGGCATAACAGAGACCTCTATGGGGGTGCCCATCAAGTCATCCATGGACGTAGTAAATATTGCTACCAGTCCCCTCGGTCTCCCCATCCATATAGATAAATACGCCTCCGAGGCCAACCACATCGTCCTGGTCAACAGAGTAAAACCCCATACCCGCTTTAGTGGTAAGATTGAGAGCGGAATAGTAAAAATGCTCCTTGTCGGGCTTGGGAAACACCAGGGCGCCTCCCTCTACCACAAGGCCGTCCTGGAATATCCATTTGATGAGATAGTCTTCAACGCTGTACCAGCCGCCCTCAAAAGACTTTCGGTACTCTGTGGCCTTGCCATAGTAGAAAATGCCTATGGAGAGATGGCCGGGTTAAAGGCCCTCCGTCCCGAGGAATTCCTGGAAGAGGAACCCAGGCTACTCCGCAGGGCCTATGAGCTCATGGCGAAACTCCCACTGGAGACCATAGACCTGCTGGTAATAGACGAGATGGGGAAGGACATAAGTGGTACAGGCATGGACACCACCGTCATTGGCCGTAAAGACAGTAGCCCGATTAAGATAAAGAGGATTTTTGTTAGAGACCTCACAGAGGCGTCTAACGGAAATGCCTGTGGCGTAGGTCTTGCCGACTTTACTACCAGACGCCTGGTGGATAAGATTAACCTTAAGGATACTTATATAAACTGTGTCACGGGGCTTCGCCCCGAAGGGGCAAAGATACCAATGGCCTACGATACGGACAGGGAGGCTATTGAGCAGGCATTAAATACCCTCGGCCTCGTGGAACCTCAGGAGGCTAAAATAGTGCGGATAAAGAACACCAATGAGCTGGAGACCCTCCAGGTCTCTGAGTCCTGCATGTCCCAACTGGAAGATAGGAAAGATATAGATATAATCTCTGGGGCCGAGGATTGGGCCTTTGACAAGATGGGCAATTTCCTGCCTTTAGATACTTAGAAGGGAATGGATGGGGCCCGGTGGCCCTGACGGTCTTCAAAACCGCTTGGACCCCCAAAAAGGGGTTTGGTGGGTTCGACTCCCACACGTTCCCGCCATCATTTGCAGGGGCTTGATTAATCAAGCCCCTACAGGCTTATCGCCTGCTCTTCACTGTCTTCCGCTTACTGCTTGCCGCCTTCCTCTTGCTGATTACGGCCTTCGGCTTGATGCCTTTACTAATTGCCACTTTACCCCTTACCTCGGCGCTGAGTATCTTGTCTGCTATCTCCGCATCGTAATCCATTACGTAAGGTATTCCACTTACCTCGGAGGCCTCTCTGGTAAGGGCAAAGATATCGTCTCTGGTAATCTCCTCCATGGAGCACCGTCTTGCCCCTGCCATGAGCTGTCTCAGGCCGGTGGCCAGCCTCTGGTAATAGGAATAGACCCCCAGACCTGATACAGGCACCATCTTGCCGTCCTTGCTGAATTGGGTCCTTGCGGTCTGTGAGTAATAGAATATCTCCTCCACCGTCTTACCGTACTCCTCGGCATTCTTGGGGACCTGTCCCTTGGCAACGGATTCGGAGATAGTCTTCCCTACCATGGCGGCACAAATTGTCGCCCTGGACATGCCTACTGCCTTGACGTACGGTGAGCCGAGGGCAAAGGCCTTGAAGATGTGGTCTTCCATGGTAAGACCTCCCGCCAGGATGATGTCCGGGACGTACCTACCGCTCTTCCTGAGCTTCTCGCAGTACTGACGGGCCATGGAGGCCAGATACACCGTGGGGACTCCCCACTCGTTCATCATCCTCCAGGGGCTCATACCCGTACCTCCACCTGAGCCATCAATAGTTACCACGTCTATGCCTGACTCAGAGGAGAACCTCAGTGCCCTTGCAAGGTCGGCTGGACGATAGGAACCAGTCTTGAGGAATACATACCTGGCCCCGGCCTTCCTCAATCTATCTACCTGGGCCTTAAAGTCGCTTATAGCCTGCGACAAGACGTTAGAAATGGTCCCTATCCTGGTGTGCCTTTCAAAGCCTCTGATGGCCCCTTTCTGGTAGGATTCAATGGTCACTGCGTCATCGGGGTCGGGTATTACGATATAACCCCTCCGTTTGAGGAGTCTGGCCTTTTCTATATCAGTAATCTTAACCTCTCCACCTATAGATTTAGCCCCCTGACCCCACTTAATTTCTACGGCGTCCGCCTTGAGCGTATTCATTGCATACTCCAGGACTCCAAGCCTGAAGTCTTCCGTATTTGCCTGCACACAGAAGAAGCCATAGCCGTCTTGTTGCCATTCCTTAAAGATGTTGACCCTGCGCTGGAGTTCGGGACAGTGCGTCACCTTTTCATCCTCAAACGTAGAGTTGACGTCCATCCCGGCAACGTTCTCTCCAATAACCACCCCGGCGCCAGAGATGGCAGTACCCGAGCCTACACCCTCAAAGTGGTTAACTGCTATATTGGTAGAACCCAATCCAGTACAGACGATGGGTACCCTTAGTTTGAGGCCCTTATCCCTCCCCAGTCTTACCTCCAGGTTTACGTTGGTGAATCTCTCAAACCTTGGGTCGGCCGGACCCGTGATGGTGCCGGTGAGGTTGAAGTGATGGAAGTCTACGGGGTATTCCTTCTGGGCGGCGGTGGTCATCCTGCCGAAGGGGGTGGGGTATATGACCTCTGGCCCCCTGAAGGCCGACTTCCCTATCTCACAGAAGCCCGGACAGCCGTCCAGGCAGATAGTACACATACCACTAGTAGGTGTAACGTCATTGGGCGTGCGGTTCCTGGTACCGGTGGCCAGGGCCCGGTTAGGTAAAGAGATTGCCATATACTTAGCCTCCTTCTAGACGCCGTTCGTTTAATCAGTATGAAGTTTGTAGTCTACTTTTCCGCAAGTTTAACTGCAAAGATACTTGGAGTCAACCCCAAATTATAAAAAGGATACAGGGAACAGGTAACAGCCGACAGGTAAAAACTTTCCCCTGTCTTTCTGTATCCCGTCCCCTGCATCACGTCCCCAGCCTCCAGTACTATAGACAGCAGGCCCTCTCAAGCCCATCCCAGAGGACTTTTCTGGCGTCCAGTATGTACATTGCACCATTCCTGACACGCTCCTGATTCTCAGAGCTCCTGGTATAGGG
The DNA here is from genome assembly GCA_030018855.1 of Candidatus Brocadiaceae bacterium. Classification (GTDB taxonomy): domain Bacteria; phylum Planctomycetota; class Brocadiia; order Brocadiales; family Bathyanammoxibiaceae; genus 2-12-FULL-52-36. Next base: position 1,724 of record JASEHG010000068.1, on the reverse strand, counting down.
TTCAATGGAGTGCCAGATATTCTCCCCATGCTCCACGTCAAGGGTGATATGGGCAGAGAAGAAGAGGAGGTCTTCCTCTTTGTAGCCTTTTTTCTTCAGACCGTCATAAATGGGCTTGTAGATGAAAGGAACGGTATATTCTATCCCTGGGCCAAGGGCGCCAAGGGCCTCCACGAAGTGCAGTTCGTTGAGGTGGAAACACCTTTCCACAAAGAGAGAGGTCTCAGGGAGGGGCTTGGTCGTCTCCAGGTTGGCCCCGGCGGCCTTACAGAACCTCCTGAAGATATTGGCATGTACCAGCTCCAGGTCCATCTCCTTCTGTTCCTCCGCCCTTCCACCGTATTCTTCGTAGAGGTTCTTTATAAGCGGCTCCCTCGCAGGTTCATCGGGGATTATGGATATAACTGCCGCCAGATACCTGGAGAAGTGCTTGGAGTATTGATAGTACTGTTCGGCAAAAATCTTGGGACCCTCCGGCTTAATCTTCCCCTCGCCAAACTTCTTCAGAAAAGAATGGTTCATGGCGGGGTGGGCATGGACCTCTTTCTTCAGTGATTCAACAAACGGACTCCTGACCTTTTCTCCGACAAGTGTCATTAACTTAACCTCCTTTCGCAGGGACACGCCTAAACGTGCACCTGCCAATGATTAACCAAATTAACTACTCATCAAACAATCCCTGTGTAGGGGCATCCGCCTAAGGCGGACCGTGCCCCTGCAGTTAACCACAGCATACCCGTTCCAGGCCATTCCACAGGACTGTCCTGGCGCCCAAAATCTCCATAGCACCCTGCCTTATGAGGGCCTGGTTTTCCTTTGTAACCGCATACTCCAACAGGGCCTCTTTTATGTTGGCGCTGTGTTCTACGTCCATCTGCATGTGGAGGGTAAAAAACTCTATATCTTTCTCATTGAGACTGGGCTCTTTCCTGAGTCCCTCATAAATGGGGTGATAGATATAAGGGACGATGGCCTCAGTCCCAGGCCCCAAGGCGCCCAGGGCCTCCAGGAAATGACCATCCCTGCATACAAAGAGATACTCATGGATAAACAGCCTCGTCTCAGGGAGGGGCTCCGTCCTCTCCACCTCGGCGGCATCCAGGCGGAGGGCCTTCAGGAAACGGCGGAATATGGCAGGATGGGCCCACTCCGGGTTGCCTTCCCCATATTCCTGATACAGGTTCTTGATAAGATGTGCCCTTGGCCTCTCGTCCGGCATGTTGGCAATTACTGCGGATACGTACATCGTAAACCACCTGGAATACAGGTAGTATTGCCTTGCAAATATCCTTATCCTATCCAGTGTCAGCTTGCCGCTACTAAATTTCTTTAGGAAGGGGTGGTTCAGGGCGGGATGCAACCTTATTTCTTCCTCCAGTGATTCCAGGTATTCCCTCGGTCCTGGTACTAAGGTGGTAATCATTATGGTAGGTATTATAGCTATTAGTGTGCCAAATCTTTCTGTGTTCCCTAAGTGTCTAGTGTACATAGAGTTACATTCTTGGCTGGTCAAAAGACCACCCTGAAGGGGGGAGCAAAAGACGAAAATTCTTCCAGGATTCCAAGTTTTTGCAGGATTTTGCAGGAAAATCTTTCGTAGGGGGACGTTGTACGCCTGAGGCGGAGAAGGGGCGGATACCCCTACAGGGTTGGCAATATACCATCGGAAAGGTGTAAAAGAGTTGCACCAACGGAAAAAATCTTTTATATTCTGCCTTAGTAGG
>JASEHG010000067.1 GCA_030018855.1 Candidatus Brocadiaceae bacterium | reverse complement strand
AGGCATACTCCCCCTGCAACCCCCAGCTGGCATCGTTGAATATGAACTGCCCATACCTCACTAGCTCCATCTTGTACGGGCTGTGCTTTACCCTGTAATGCACCTCTGGCACCGTCAGGGGCTCTCCCCTTCCCAGGGGCTCCCACTCCGGCCCTGTCTGGATGGTCGCCACCACGTGGGCCTCCCCGGCCATGACGGTGGCAGGGCCACTCCCGCCGGCAGTCATCCCTGTCAAGATTACTGCGGCAACTACTAAATAGACTAGACTCCTGCACATGACCTACTCTCCCTCCTTGTCCTAAAATCTGTACTAGGCAAGCTCTCTCAACGAAGCCCCATCTTGATTTGTCTTTGTATCACCTCCTTCCGGCAACTCTTAGTGATTTTGCAAAAGAAGTATACCACATAAAACCAGCCTGTCAACAAAAAACGCTAAATAGTGCAGAAAATGTTGTAATGGTCCTGGTTGAGTTTTGTATTACCGATGTAGTAGTAACCCTCGTTGAAAAAGGGGGGTATAACCTCTTACCTTGACAATTTTCCCATGACCTATATAATCGGCGTTAAAAGTGGTGGGGCCACCGTTGAACGCTTGAACTATTGGACTTTGAACTCTTAGAAGGGTGGCGGCTTAGCCAAGTGGTAAGGCAACGGTTTGCAAAACCGTAATTCCTGGGTTCGAATCCCAGAGCCGCCTCTTTTTTAGGGAGTAGGGGCGAGTGGTGGAATGGCAGACACGAGGGACTTAAAATCCCTTGGGTGAATAGCCCATGTGAGTTCGAGTCTCACCTCGCCCATTGTCATATAAGGATTTGCGAGCATACCTCCTTGTCTTTCCATTGCTGATTTAGCTAAGCTGTAGAAGGATTGTAGAACACGCTGGATGTCTTATCTACAAGACTTCCGGAGGTATCTTACACCATTTCCATTTTTACAGGAATTCTAGGGTATCGCCGAAATTTTTAGAAGAAGGAAGGACTGCGGAGTTGCGCCCACAAGATCAAAACACCCTTTCCCAACTAACTGTCTTTATTTGACATCTTACATTGCTTATACCATGCGTATGTTAACTCCAGGCCTTCTACTAGCCCTGTTTTGGGCCTCCATCCGAGAGAAGTTATTCTGCTCACGTCTAGAAGTCTTCTTGGCATGCCGTCGGGTTTAGTCTTATCGTAGATGATTTTTCCATCAAAGCCTACCATCTTTTTTATGGACCTTGCAAGTTCTGCTACCGATGTATCGTAGCCAGTGCCCACATTTATAATCTCACTCCCATCGTACACGTCCATAAGGAAGATAAGCGCCTCGGAAAGGTCGTCCGCATAAAGGAATTCCCTCCTCGGTTTGCCCGTGCCCCACAGCGTGATGCTATTGCTCCCATTAGTCATTGCTTCATGAAACCTTCTGATTAAAGAGGGCACCACATGACCACTATCGCTAAAATCATCGTTGGTTCCGTAGACATCTGCGGGTATGACGGGCATGAAATTTGTTCCGTACTGCCTGTTGTAAGATTGGCACATCTTTACGCCTGCTATTTTTGCTATAGCATAAGGCTCGTTTGTAGGCTCTATGGGACCTGTTAGCAGGTATTCTTCTTTCATTGGCTGCTGGCAGAATTTGGGGTACATACATGGGCTCCCGAGAAAGAGGAGTTTCTTAACGCCCGACTCAAAGGCACAGTGGATTACATTGTTCTGTATCTGCAGGTTGATGTAAATGAATTCGGCCGGGTAGGTACTATTTGCCAGAATCCCACCTACCTTCCCCGCGGCGAGAAATACGTATTCAGGCTTGTACGTGCTGAAAAAGTACGAAACAGCTTTTTGATCCAGGAGGTTAAGCTCTGGGGAAGTTCTTAGCAGCAGGTTGGTATGACCATCTTCCCGCAGGCGACGCACCAGGGCCTCCCCGATTATACCCTGGTGTCCAGCCACAAAAATCTTGGCGCCTTTTTCCATCTGTGCATTAAGCGTTTTTCCTTATAAATCCTTCTATGATATTAAGAATATAGTCCATATGTTCATTTTCTATGTCCTGGTGTATTCCGATATGAATCGCATTGTTGCCTATATACTCCGCATTGGGGAAATCGCCCAGTTTGTAACCTAGAAACTTAAAGCCTGAACACTGGGTCGGCATGGAGGAAAAAAGTGTTCTTGTGTCAATGCCGTTACTTTCCAGATAGTTGCTAAAATCATTTCTAGTGAAATTAACACCCTCCTGAAGGATTATTGGAAATGCATGGGGACCAATCTCTTCGTCTGGCCCAGCTTCAATGGTTACGAGATACGGACTGAATTTCCTGAACCTCTCTGTCATGTATTTGAGGTTGTGTCTTCTCTTCATAAGAATCTCAGAGTAGGTGTCAAGGTTTCCTAGACCTATACAGGCTTCTATCTCGTTCATCTTGCATGAGTAGCCTATCCGTTCGAACACAAATCTTATATCAGTATCTTCGTCATACTGAAATCTCTTGTGACAGTAGCCTGAGTTAATATTTAGTACACAGCTCTCACATTTACAGGCCCTTCCATGGGACCTCAACGACCTTAGTATTTCGGCAAACTCGGGGTTGTCGGTGACGATAATCCCTCCCTCAACAGTAGTAATCATGTGGGCCACGTATAGACTGAAGGCGGCCATATGACCAAAGGTGCCCACGTTCTTGCCCTTATATACGGCCCCGTGGGCCTCAGCGGCATCCTCTATAACAAAAAGTTTATGCTTCTTTGCAATACTATTGATGGTATCCATTTCTGCGGGTTTTCCCATAAGGTGTACAGGCATTATCGCCCTGGTCTTTTCGGTAATCGCCTGCTCAATCTTCTCCGGGGCAATATTTAAGGTGCACCTATCAATGTCCACGAAAATGGGTATAAAGCCGGCTTGGAGCACTGCATTTCCAGTGGCTACAAAGGAAAGCGATGGTACGATAATCTCATCATTACGTTTGGCACCGAGGTCGTGCAGGACTGCCAGGGCCAGGGCATCAGCATCTGTCCCACTGCTAACGGCTACAGCCTCTTTGGTACCAATGAGCCGTGCATATCTTTTTTCAAATTCTCTTACGTGTTTGCCACCAGAAACCCTGTTGGAGTTAAGCACCTCGTTAACAAGTTTCTTGGATTTTTCCGTTATCAATACCGTTCCGAATGGTATCCTTAGCTTCTTGTTGCTCACACCCTTTTTCTCCAGTAATTGAGCGTATCTTCCAGGGTCTTCTCCAGGGGTATTTCTGCTTCCCAGCCAGTTTCAGCCTTGAACTTAGAACAGTCTGGAATCTGGAGTGTGACATCAGACAGCCTGAGGAGTTTAGGGTCTACCTTTATCTTCGCCTTCCCTTTTATAGGACTGAAATCGAGCAGTAAGTCTAGCATCTCCCCAATTTTCATAGTCCTGTTTCCGCCTATGTTGTAAACCTCCCCAGGGCTGCATTTGTTAACCAGTAGCCAGTACGCCTTAACTGCGTCTCTTACATCTGAAAACGTTCTAACAGAGTCTAGATTGCCAACCCATATGACTGGCTCCTGTTTTCCTTTCTCTATTAAGGCGATTTGCTTGGCGAAGGCAGATTCCGCAAAGACTTCTCCCCTTCGGGGCCCGGTGTGCGTGAACATCCTTGTCCTTATGTTTTTAATGCCATAAGAGAGCCAGTATTGGAAGGCAATCATGTCCTCCGCCACTTTGCTGACGGCGTAAGGGGAGGCTGGCCGAAAAGGGTTAGCTTCTTTTATGGGCACCTCGCCTTCTCTTACTTGTCCATAAACCTCTGAGGAGCTGCAAATATGGATCACGGGGTCTATTTTGCTGAGCCTTATCGCCTCTAAGAGGTTAGTGGTACCTATAACGTTCGTCTGGAGGGTATCTATCGGTGTATCAAAGCTTATCTGAACGTAAGACTGGGCTGCCAGATGGAAGATAATCTCAGGTGATACCTCTCCCATCATCCTTGTAAGACTGCCCAAATCCATTAGGTCGCCGTAGAGTAGTTTATACCTGTCTGGGGATATGTGCATTAAATTATCCATTGGACTCCGCCATCTTACCAAACCATAAATCTCTACCTCAGGGTGGTTGGCCAAGATGTAGTCAACTAAATGGCTCCCCACAAAACCAGTGATTCCTGTAATTAATGCTCTCCTCTTTTTAGGTCTTTTCATTTTATCTCTTGAGTTTTTCCCTTATCTTCTCAAATGTCCTGTGGGCCTGTTTGCTTGCCTTATTATGCCACTCCATGACAATCGGCACCTCCTTTAGCCTATCTATGCGCTGGCAGAGGTACTCAATCTGCCAGGACTCACACGATGAAACGCCGTGAGAGTCTGTAGTGCCGTCATTTTCTGAGACGTGAATCCCGAATATTTTATTGGTGTACTTTGTAAATATTTCCTCCAGGGCGTTCAACTTATTGAAACCCAACGTCTTAGATGCCAGGTTTAAGTGCCCCAGGTCAAGCAACAGACCGACATTGGGTCTATCCTTATAGTAGTCAAAGAACTCAAAAATCTCATCTGGGCTGACAATGAATGAATACCTTTCAGAAATATTGATGGGGAATAAGTTCTCAATACCTATTTTAAAGTCTTGTCTCAATACCTCGCAGAGGAGGAAATCCATCCTACGATAAAAATCCTCTTTGATATTCTTGTTGCTCCCGTTGCTGTTGATAGCCCTAAAAAATATTCCATCCTTTTCAGGCAGTAAATCCCTGGTAAACCCTGGATGTACAGTGTATAGATTGCTCTCCAGCTTCTCTGCCAGCCTGGTAGCATTTGCTATGAGCCCTACGGTCTTGTCCTTTATGTCCGGGGCAGAGGAGGCAAGGTTCAGTATAAAATCTTCTTTCGGAGGCGGGAAGTAATTATGGATAAGATAATTAATCCCATGCCCCTGTTTCAGGTTGACAAGGTCGGCCTCCAGCTCTTCGTAGTATTGTGTTCCTCCCGTGAGCTCAATATTTCTGAATCCCAACTGGACCAGGTCGAGGACGGAATCACAAACCTTAGTTTTTGTGGAACTCAAAGAAGAGATATAGAGGTTGTTAAGCCCTTTCTCTGAGCAAGATTTCCTTGGCTTTCTCAAATCTTTCAGGTGTTCCAATATCTATAAAACTCTCCTGTGTTATGTACCCGTAAAGCTCTCTGTTGGCGAGCTGAGGGAAAAGGTCGTGTTCTAGAGAATAGGGGGTGTTGTCAGGGATTAAAGAAAGAACCCTCCTGTCAAAGAGATACACCCCAGCATTTACAAGGCCCTTCTTTTTGCGGCCTTTTTCGTCAAACGAGAGGATTCGTTCTGAATCATCCAGTCCTATCGCACCATAATCGCTGGTCTGCTTGACATTAGCCAGAGCAATGGAGAGCAGCGCCCTTTTGGTGAGGTGAAAGTTAATAAATTCATCCAGGTTTAGCGGGCAAAATGAATCCCCGTTCATGACTAAAAAAGGGTTGCTCTTGATGAGTGGCTCGGCATTTTTTATTGCACCTGCGGTTCCCAACGGCTCTTTTTCCTCCGAGAACAAGATGTCCACAGAACCAGTCTTTGATTGGTAGTGTTGTTTGATTTTATGTCCCATGTAGCCCATGCAAAGGATGAAACGCCTAAAGCCATAACCAGCGACAAAATCTATAAGGACATCCAGAAAAGGGCGCCCATCTATTTCTGCCATGACCTTAGGACGGTCATTTACGACCTCACGGAGTCGTTTCCCCAGACCTCCACAGAGGAGGACGGCATCTATTCCCTTAGGCTCATGGACAAGGCTCATTTGCTTTTGTAGCTTAGCTTTTGGGTTGATAAAAGATAATCTGGCTTCCTAAATCTTCAAAGCGAAAAGGGGCTAGTAAAAGGTTTAGTGATTCTTTTATCTTGGCCTGCTGCTCTGGTCGGGCGAAGAACAGGACAAAACCGCCACTGCCTGCGCCCAGTAATTTTCCTCCTATAGCGCCAGCGCCAAGAGCAGCACTATAAATATCATCAATCTGAGGAGTAGATATTTTGTCTGTTAAGCCCCTTTTAAGTAGCCAGCTTTCGTGCAATAACTTCCCAAAATCTGCTATATCCCTGTTGCTATTGAGGATGTTTATAGCTTCCTCCACCATCTGGTGCATCGTGCGTAATGCCTTCTTATTCCTGGAAACGTTTTTAATTTGTTCTCCAGTCACTTCAGAAGCTATCCTGGAAAACCCAGTGAAACACAACATCAGATGATTTTGAAGTTGGTCGAGCCTTTCTGCCTCTAACGTGATAGGCTGGACTTGTATGTGGTGGTCTCCACCAAAATCTATACGGTTGAACCCACCAAAAGCTGCTAAGGTTTGGTCCTGAGACCCCACGTTTTCCTTAATCCTCTCCTGCTCAACGTGGATGGCATCTAAGGCTAACTGCCTTTTGGTGACCATTTGACCCTTGAGCGCATAAAGGGCGTGAAGGAAGCCCACCGTAAAGGAAGAGCTTGAACCTAATCCAGATCTAGCAGGTAAGTCACCGTCATGGTGAATCTCAAGCCCACTATCAATTTTCATAAACCTCATGCACTCCCGCACAGAGGGGTGTTCAATCTCATTTATAGTCTTTACCTCTTCCCTTTTGGAATATACGATTCGGTGTTTATACCCAAAAAAGGGAGGTAAATGGCGACAGGTGATGTAACAATATTTGTTTATGGTTGTAGCCAATACCGATCCGCCATTTTCTGCATACCAAGCGGCATAATCCGTTCCACCACCAAAAAATGATACCCGGAAAGGCGTCCTGGTAATTATCATGTCAACTGCTCCTTTGCGGCTTATACCACTCAATCATTTTTTTTAAGCCTTCTTCAAAGGTATACTTCGGCTTGAAGCCAAGTATCTCCCTGGCCTTCGTTATGTCCACTAAGCGCTTGGGGAATGTAGAGGGTTTTGAGGAGTCAAAGACGACGTTTGCATCTTGATAGTCGGTATACTTTAGTATCAACTTTACGGCCTCTTTTATGGTTATAGTTGAGCCACTAGCAATGTTAATTCCTTCGCCGACACAATATTTTTCTAACGCCAGAATTAGTCCGCAAGCCAGGTCTTCAGCATAGATAAAGTCTCTAACATCGTTGCCAGTACCCCATACTACATAGGGGTCCTGTCTCTCAAACGCCCTCCTGACTAATGCGGGCAGTACATGTGCGGTCTCATAATTGAAGTCATCGTACTTGCCAAAGGCATTCGTGGGTCTGACAATGGCTACTCCCATCTTATATCTTCTGCGATAAAAGGTGCATAGCTTTTCCGTGTACCTCTTCATCCAGCCCACACCGTATACAGATTCATGTGGGTCCCCATCCATCATTTCCTCCTCTTTCATGGGATGGTCGGAAGGAGGATAGGTTGTACTACTACTTATGAACAAAAGCCTTTTCACGCCAGAAAAGCAAGCGGCCTCCAACATCTGCGAGTTCATTATCAGGTTTGCAGTAATATGGGCTACCGGGTTATTAACTATAACTGCGGCGCCAGAAGTCACTGCGGCGCATAAAAACACATAATCAACGTCCTTGACTACACGATAACAATCTTCCCTTTTGGTTAAGTCACACCAGACATATTCAATGCCTTCACTGTTAATAACTGGTTTGCGCTGGTGCAGAGTAGCCCTTATTTGGGCTCCCGTTGGCAAGAGCTGCTCGATGACGTTCAATCCGAGCATCCCCGTGCCGCCGGTTACTAATACTTTTTTCCCTTCGTAAAAACTGCTCATTATTTAATAATTTCAGTTTAGTCTGAGACTACTATTAGAAGCAACTACAATTATATTTCCCGTAGGTCTAGATTCAACCGCATTAGCATTCCTTCTTCCGCACAGCGTTAAGGCAGTCTACCTAAAGTTAACGAAATCTAGAGATTTCTCTAAAAATCATGTATAGCTCAGAGAGTCCGTTTATAAACGGGTGCATCTTCCTTTTTCCCCCAATTCTGGCAGGCTCGTCTGCAGGAATTTCGGCGACCTTCAATTTCCTTTTAGCACACCTGATGGACATCTGGGTCGTCCAGGAAGGACTTCTTGTGCCTAAATCCAGGGTCGTTGTAAGTTCTTTCTTGAAGGCACGGAACATCACAAGCACATCTGTGTAGCTGCCACCAAAAAGGACGTTCACCATGGTTGTGAACATCCAATTACCAAAGGCAGTAATTAGGTCGTCATCGTAACTTTTGGCATTTTTGAAATATCTTGAGGCAACCACCATGTCATAGCCCTCTTTCATTTTTTCTACTAATTGTGGTATTGCCTCCGGGAGCGAATTACCGTCGGGACTAAATACGATAATGACATCGCCCGTGGCACGTCCCACAGACTCTCTAAAGGCGGCACCTGCCCCCTTTTCTTTTTGGACGAATAAGGGGTATCCATGCTCCCTGGCGTACTCAATGGTACCATCGGTTGAGCCCCCATCAACAATAATAAGTTCATCATACCATTCCTTTTTAATCTTGGGCATGATTCCCCTCATCCCGTCTATCTCGTTCAGAGTAAAAAGGATTAGTGAAACCTTAATAGCCGACTCCTTGTCCCAAGCGTAAGAGAAATCGTTAGAACGATTCTATCAAAGATAACTTCTGCTCTGTGCACCATCCACGGGAATCGATGCACCATTGAGCAAACTAGCTTTCTCGGAGCAGATAAACACCACAACACTCGCCACCTCTTCGGGTGTACCAAAACGTCCTAGCGGGAATTCCTTCTCCAGCATTTCCTCGACCCCTTTTGGGTCTTTTTTAACTTCTTTTTCCCAACCAGTGTCGGGTATCATTATAGCGCCTGGTGCTACACTGTTGAAAGTGATGCCGTCCCTTGCTAAATAGTGTTTCAGGGCCAAAGACTTCATGAGGCTGGTCTGCGCACTCTTAGCCATACTGAACCAGGGTCTACCGCCTCCCTCTCTACCAAATATAGAAGTGATAGTAACCACCCGACCCCATTTCTGCTTCCGCATGTAAGGAATTGCGAGCATTGCAAAACGGATTGACGCCAGGGCATTTTTGCTGTACACGTCTAACCATACGTCTTCCCGCGTCTCTTCAACTACATCACTGCCCCAACGGCCTCCGCCTCCCACGTTGTTTACCAGGATGTGTATCGTCCCCCAGGAGTCTATGATGGTCTTTATCACACGCTGGATATCTGACAGTACCATTACATCAGCGGGTATACCCAGGCTGTCAACCCCTTTTGTCTTTATCTCCGCCGCGGTTTTTTCCACGCCTTCCTTGTTTCTGGCGCAAATGGCGACGTTGCAGCCTTCTTCGGCAAGCGCTAACGCTACGCTGCGCCCAATACCACGGCTGCCACCGGTAACTAATGCGTTTTTCCCTTTAATCCCTAAGTCCATGTC
>JASEHG010000066.1 GCA_030018855.1 Candidatus Brocadiaceae bacterium | reverse complement strand
GTTTACAGGTAGTCCCTTCAGGACGGCAGACGGAGGGCTATCGGAGTCGCAGAAGAGGGGACAGAAGCTATTCAACGACGCCAAGGTAGGGTGTGCAAACTGCCATCCTGGGGACCCGATGGATGCGAGGGCCCTGTTTAGCGACGGGCAGACGCATGACGTGGGTACTGGGAGGGTAGGGAGGTACGGCTTCCGAAGCACCCCCGGGGCGGTCTTCAACCAGAAGATATACGAGAAGGGCTACGACCCCTATGGTGAGGAGTACGATGTGCCGATAGTGGGGCTGGACCTGGTGAAGGAGTTTGACACCCCCACGCTGAGGGACATCTACGCCAGTGCTACGTATTTCCATGACGGCAGTGCAAAGAACCTCATGGAGACGATAGACAACACCACCTGCGATAAGGACAAGCACGGGGTAACGAGCCACCTCTCCAAGCAGGACCTGGACGACCTGGTGGAATTCATGAAGGCCCTCTAGGAAGAAATCAAGGGGAGAGGGGTAAGTTTCTTAGCCCCTCTCTTCTCCTAATAGACTTTAGGAGGGTTACATAAGGGAAGCTGCAACACTCAATCCGCCCTGGGCGGATAATGTGTGAGGGTGTAACTGAAAGGAGGAGCAAGCTAGCAATGAAGCACAGGTTATTTAATTTAGCCATAGCCACATTTTTCGGAGTAGGGCTAGTGGCGCTCTTGGGCCTGGGCCAGGGCTGGGCTGACAACGTAATGGTTGGCGGTCCCAAACAAGGAAAGGCCCTGTGGACGGATTACTGGGGGACTTCCAAAGAACTGCAGGGCAACGTGTCCCAGATAATCTTTACCCAGTCCCCCAAGACGGCCGCCGGCGACCCCTACCACAAGTATCCCAACAACGTCTCTGAAGGAAGCCGCATTGTCTCCCTGGACCTCAGCAGTAAGCAGGTAAAGGTCCTGACGGAGGGCTTTTCTACGGCCTCCGACCCCTGCATCTATTGGGAGCCAAGCAAGTTCGTCTTCGCAGGGATAAAGAAGGGTGCTTCTGGCGGGCAGCAGTTATGGGAAATGGGTATTGATGGGAGCAACCCACGCCAGCTCTCCGACCTACCTGGTAATTGCCGTAGCCCCATATATTATTCTGCAGGTTCAGTAGTGCCCGGGGAAGGCAACATAGTATGGCGTGACAGATACTTTGAAGGAGACTGGAAGATACGAGGCAAGGTAGAGAAGTTAGGCCTTGTAATATTCGCCTATTCCCCCGCAGGGGCAATGGATGAGTACCACAACAACTTTAGCTATCAGTTGTGGAGGCTAGACCCTGTCGGCGGAAAGGTGATTGAAAGGATTACCGGAGCAAAGCTGAGCGGCATTGATATGCCCACACTGAATACCGTTGCTGACCAGCTTACTTACAACATCAGTTCTGACTTTGACCCATGGCTCACCAGGGATGGCAGGGTTGGCTATTCCAGCACCCAGGCCAATGGAACCAGGAGGGACGGAAAGGGGAGTATAGCCCTATTCACCAACTACTGGGACGGCCAGTATAACCAGCCCTTCTACGGCAACTGCGAGGAGGAGGGCGAGGCAAGCCATGCCAGGGTTCAGGCCAGGGAACATCCCGACAACATGGTAGTCTTCGTTGAGTCCCCATACCAGAACTACGGTATTGGCCAGCTCTCAGCAGTAAAATACACGGCTCCTTTCCAGAACACCTATCGCCAGCTTTCTAGCGGTACTGGCTGGTACAGGAGTCCTCACTGCTTACCTGATGGAAGGATAGCAGTGTCCTATGCAGAGAGGGGAGACTTCGGGTTGTATTGGTTTGATTGCAGCAAGGGCGCAGCAGGTGAAGTCATCTACGACGACCCCAACTGGAACGACCATCAGCCCACCCCAGTGTATCCCAGGTACAGGACCCGCTGGAAAAACACCTTCAACGCCGGCAAGAACTTCGGCGTAACGGTGGTGACCTATCAGCCGTTTGACCAGGTCAAGGTGGAAGGCTATCCTTCTTCCTGGGGTACATGGTGCTGCTTTGACACCACCTACACCCCCCCAAGGGGTTCTACCAGCGTCGGCGGTATAGAGGTAGGCCCCTATCCCTGGCAGCTCGGACAGGCCCTGAAGAAAGGGGACGTAAAGGCTGTAAGGATTATAGAGGGTCTCAAATGTAGCGAGCCAGATCCCAAGAGGTTTGTGGCTGGCGCCGGTAAGCATCTCCTTGGCGGTGCACGTTCCTCCAGTAACTCTGGAACCATGTTCCAGCAGAGGAGGCTTATTGGTTATCAGTATGTAGAGGATGACGGCTCCATAGTCACTTCCAACCCCTCTGACACGTCCTGGTATCTACAGACCCTGGATGATAGGGGTATGGCTATCTGCACCCAGCTTACCTGGGAATGGCAGAGACCCTACGGTGGTGTAATCTGCGGTGGTTGTCACGATGGCTCCTACAGGGGCAGGGCATGGAAGAATGAGCACTTCAAGGCCCTGTACAACTGGTGGTATGATGACAGAAGCCACTACGACTCCCCATTCCCCTTTGGCTTCCTGAAGCTAGACAGGGAAGGAAGGTATGCAGGGGTAAAGCATGGCGAGGACGTGGTGGTACCTGCCGACGTGTACTATGGTGGACCATCCGGTACTACCTCTCAGCCAGTGGAAGGTCTGAACGCTGATAAGAGGAGGACGGTGGACTTCAGGCGTGATTTACAGCCCATCATAGACGCCAAGTGCGCCGGTTGCCATAATGGTACTATATCCCTTAACCTGAGTGGTGGTCCCAAGCCGGCAGAGGCTGATGGCGTAGCCGCCTACAGCCAGGCCTACAATGCCTTGCTTGCGCCTCTGGCTGGAAAGGACCCAATCCTGGGTGGGAAGTACGTCAACCCATCTAGCGCCAGGAACAGTCTCCTTACCTGGAGGCTCTACGAAGAACCGTTAAGCGATTTTGGTCCTGGTCATGGGATCTTCGCCGCCGAGGGCAGGGTTCTCCACAACAAATTCCTCACCAACGAGGAAAGGTATCTCTTTGTGGAGTGGGTAGACCTTGGTTGCCAGTGGGATAACATCCCCGGTCCCGATTTCTATCCAGGTTATAGGGCTCAGTAAAGGGCTTAGCAGTAGTCTGTCAGAAAAGGCTGGCTGGGTTGGTGAAACTAGCCAGCCTTTTTCTTTGGAATGGAGAAGGTTTAGCAAAAAAATCTTGACACTGCTTCTATCGTTGGTATAATCTCATTCTTCTTTTTAACGGTCGGAGCAATCGGGAGAAACTGGGAAAAAGGGGAAAGGGGGATTGATACAATTAACACTTCTAGTAAAAGAAATAAGGACAATGGGACAATCATTTGTCTTGAGGGTAAATTAATTTAGAAAGGAGAAGAAGGCTGCATGAACAGGTTTAAGGGTTCATTGTTTACCGTTCTGCTGGCCATGGCGGGATTCGTACTGCTAGAAAGCCATGTTGCCTTCGCAGACCCTGGTCCGGCTACTTTCCAAGAAGTGGCCTCCCAGGTCTTTGGGCAGGGAGTAGGGAAGTGCGATACGGGGGACCTTTACATCTTTGGGCTTACCTCTAACTACGTGCCGCCGGAGTATGTGGACGGCAGAGGCCCCTACAAGTCCTTCTTGAAGTTCATACCTGTTGTAAGATGGTACGACCCAGAGAACTACTGGGTGAACAAAAATAGTGTGGAAGGGGTGTACAAGACTGAGGAATGTGTCCTCTGTCATTCGGTTCAGACCCCCACCATAGTGAAGGACTGGAAGGCCAGCGCCCATGGTAATACAAGGCCAACCGAAGAGCAGGCCAGACATAACCGTTTAGGGGACCATACCGCCATTGCCCAAAAGGCGGCCGAGGTAGAGAAACGTGTGGGCAAGGAGCTCCCCGTAGTAGGCTGTGACGCATGTCACGGTAATGACCACCAGAAGCTCGCTATGCCTACCTGGAAGACCTGTCAGCCCTGTCATCCCGAGCAGACGGCAGGACACAGGAGTGGTGGATTAGGTTCTCACACCCACGCCTTCACCGTAAACGTGCTGGAATTCTCCTGGCATGTTGGCAAACCACCGGAGGAGGTGAATGGATGTCAGGCATGTCACGCCATTGCAGAGCACAGATGCGATGGTTGCCACACCAGACACAGGTTCAATGCCGCAGAGTCCAGGAAGGGTGATGCCTGCAGGTACTGCCACCTGGGTGTGGACCACAGGGAGTGGGAGATGTACAGCACCTCTATGCACGGGATACTCTACACGGGAGAGGGCTACTCTGAAGACTGGACAAAGCCTGTAAAGAAGGGTAACCACAGGATACCGGCCTGTGCCTACTGTCACATGCAGGATGGGGACCACAACGTCCAGAGGTTCGGTACCCAGTACAGTGACATGGGCATGTTTGAGATGGACCGTGGTGCCCCCAAGCACGCCGCAAAGAGAGAGGCATGGGTAAAGAAGTGTATGGATTGCCACTCTCCCAACTTTGCCAGAGACCAGCTCAGGGCCATGGACTATGGTATAAGACTGAGCTTTACCAAGTGGCGTGAGGCAGCCTCTATCATAGTGGGATGCTTCCTTGAGGGGATATGTGACCCCATGCCCACTGACCTTGCTCCAGACTGGTACGGCCACTATACCTTCAGTTTACTGCCCACAGGAGACCCGAGGTTCTACAATGTCTCTGAACTGGAGAGACTGGGCCTAGAGTTCATCTGCTACCAGACGGGCAACGTGTATAAGGCCCTTGCCCATATGGCCATTTACAACGCCACCTATGGGACAGGCGGTGCCTTTGAACAGGACCGCATGCTGATACAGGTGAAGGCCGAGGCCAGCCGTCTGAAGAGGTTCAAGGCCCTTGAACAGAAGGCCGGGGTTGACTTCAAGGCGCAAGAATTCTGGAAGCATGGAGAGTACACCGACCTCCTTGCTGGCTGGAAGAGAAAAGAAGGGGACGTGGATCTGGCCTGGTTCAAGAGGACAGATATACCCCACAGGCATAATGCTGACGCCGGCCTGGAGGCCCACATCCCAGAGGTACATGGAAGCGAGACGCATCATTAAAGGAAGTTGTTGACAGTTGATGGTTAAACCGGGGGGGTAGCTTTTTCAGCTACCCTCCTTCGGTTTTAAGGTTCATAGGAGGAAACTAATGAAAGTTACTGCTAAACCCTCTACCAGGCAAATATTGCCCGATGAACGGGGGCGTTTTGGCAAGTTTGGTGGTAGGTATGTCCCTGAGACCCTGATGCCTGCCCTGGACCAGTTAGAGCATGAGTATCTGAAGGCTAAAGAGGACAAGGATTTTAAAAAAGAACTCAATTATTATCTTAGAGAATACGTCGGGAGACCTTCGCCTCTGTATTTTGCCGAGAGGCTGACCAGGGAACTGGGCGGGGCCAAAATATATCTTAAGAGAGAAGATTTAAATCATACCGGCGCCCACAAGATAAACAATACAATGGGCCAGGTCTTGTTAGCAAGACGCATGGGCAAGAAGAGGATAATTGCAGAGACTGGGGCCGGACAGCATGGGGTGGCCACCGCCACCGCGGCGGCAATGTTCGGGCTGGAGTGCGAGGTCTATATGGGCGAGGAGGACATGCACCGTCAGTCCCTCAATGTCTTCCGCATGAAGCTCCTTGGCACCAAGGTCATACCAGTAAAGACCGGTTCCCGTACACTGAAGGATGCCACCAATGAGGCCCTCAGGGACTGGATGGCATCCGTCAAATATACCCATTACATCATAGGCTCCGTAGTTGGACCACATCCTTATCCAATGATGGTACGAGATTTCCAGTGCATTATTGGCGAGGAGACCAGGGAACAGATACTGGAAAAAGAGGGCCGACTCCCTGATTACCTGCTGGCATGTGTAGGTGGAGGGAGTAACTCTATCGGCCTCTTCCATCCCTTTTTAGGCGATACCACAGTCAAAATGATTGGGGTGGAGGCAGGAGGAATAGGTCTTGGTGTGGGGGAACATGCCGCAACCCTTTCCTATGGCAAGGTCGGCATCCTCCATGGGAGCCTGAGCTACGTCCTGCAGGATGAGGATGGCCAGACCTCCCCTGTACACTCTATGTCTGCCGGTCTAGATTACCCGGGTGTGGGACCCGAACACAGCTACCTGAAGGAGACTGGGAGGGCACAATACGTCTCCGTTACGGACCAGGAGGCCCTTGAGGCCTTCCAGAGGTGTGCACGTTCCGAGGGCATCATCCCAGCCCTGGAAGCCGCGCATGCCCTCTATTACACCACGAAGTTTGCACCCACCCTCGGCAAGGAGAAGCTCGTAGTGGTCTGCCTCTCTGGGACTGGGGATAAGGACGCCTTCCAGGTAGCGGACAAGTTAGGCGTTAAGATATAGGGCTGGGGCTCTGCCCCCAGCCAAGACAAGTTAGGCGTTAAGATATGAGTATATCCACCTTGGGTGGATGTGCTTAAGACTTACCAGAGACGAATCCCGCCACAGCGAGTCCGTCAAGAGTCCACCAAAGGGAATCTGTGGACGGCCACAGGGTAACTGCCTAAGGCACGATATAAGATGAACCGGATTGACCAGAAATTCCAGGAACTGAGGCGCAGAAAAGAACCCGCCTTCATCCCCTTCATAACTGCAGGAGACCCGGATTTAGAGACCACCAGGGGTCTTGTCCTTGAGCTGGAGAGGCGTGGGGCAGATATTATAGAACTAGGTATCCCCTTCTCAGACCCCATCGCCGATGGGCCAATAATTCAAGCCTCCTACTACAGGGCCCTCTCTAAGGGACTGAAGGTCTCTCAGGTATTTGAATGTGTCAAGGGCCTGCGAAAAGAGACGGATATCCCCATTGTGGCAATGGTCTCCTATAGCCTCGTCTTTAAAGGGACGCCTGAAAATTTTGTGGCCAGGGCCAAGGAGGCAGGTCTTGATGGGGCTACTATCCCAGACCTGCCCATAGAGGAGAGCGATGCAGTACACCTGGCGGCCAAGGAGAAGGACTTCAAGATAGTCTGTTTTGTTGCCCCTACTACGACGCCAGAGAGGATGTCCAGGATAGCCAAAGGCACCCAGGGTTTTCTTTACTATATCGCTGTGGTGGGTATTACAGGGGTGAGGGATGCCCTCCCACCAGACATGAGGGAGAACATACAGAAACTAAAAGGTATGACGGATAAGCCGATTGCCCTGGGCTTTGGCGTCTCTACACCTGAACAGGCCAGGGTCGTAGGACAGGTGGCAGACGGTGTAATCGTGGGGAGCGCCATCGTCAAGGAGCTGGAACGGTACGTAGACCGTCCGGCTACTGAGAGGATAAAGGCCGTGGGGGAGTTTACCTCCAGGCTGGTGGCCGGGGCAAAGGGGAGGTTGTAAAGCGGTAGGGGCATGGCGCGCCGTGCCCCTACCAAAAATTGTTTTCGGGTTGGGGGAATAGCTTGGATTACTTTGGACAGGAGGGTTTTCAATGGCACGCACGATAGGTTTATTCCTTGTATTCCTCTTCTCCACGGGCACACTGTCCGCCCAGCCAACAGAGGAGTTAAAAAGGCAGTTAGATGAAACCAGGGAACAAATCAAGAAACAGCAAGAGATAATAGAAGGCCAGAAGGTAAAGATAGAGGCACTGGAGAAGGCCCTTCGGGAGAGGATACCACCGGAGATGGTAGAGTTGGAACTCCTGCAAAGGGAGTCTATAGAAAGGGGTAAAAAGGTATATTCAAGCAAGGGCTGCATAGAATGCCACGGGGAGGAAGGGCAGGGAGGCAAAGGGCCGGCTTTAAAAGGAGTAACACTGAAGTATGGGGAGGAATTTCTTGTACTAAGTGTGACTAACTCGGCTATTTCTCATGGTCCCAAGCCGTTGATGCCAGCCTTTACTGAGCTACAGGCCGATGAGGTAAGAGATGTCATTAATTTTCTTGCCACCTTCGTCCCCGGCCGTGAGAACCAGGAGAGGATAGAGAGGGGCAAAAGGCTCTGGAATAAGTTAGGGTGTTTGCAGTGCCACGGCTTAAAGGGAGAAGGGGGCGTTACTGGCCCAGCACTGATAGGTATTACCAAGAAATACAAGTACGACTGGGTCCGCATCTGCATTACCACTCCTGCAGTCCATCACGGTAGAAAGACGGAGATGCCTGCCTTTTCTGAGGTGCCCTTCATGGATGTAGAGGCAGTGATAGACTTCATGAACACCTTCTAACTAACATGCTAGAAAGGGCCATAGAGATAGTCCCAGGGGTGTACTGGGTTGGGGCCGTAGACAGGGAGAGGACTGTCTTTGATAGTTTTATGAGCCTCCCTTACGGCACCACCTACAACTCCTACCTCATTAAAGGAAAGGGCAGGATCGCCCTGGTGGACACGGTTAGTCCTGACTTTGCCGATACCCTCCTGAAAAAGGTCTCAGAGGTAGTAGACCCTGAGGCCCTGGATTACGTAGTAATGAACCATGCCGAGCCTGACCATGCCGGCACCCTCCCCAAACTATTGTCCATAGCCGGGAAGGCCCAGCTCGTTACCACTAAAAAGGGGCTTGGCATGGCGAAGGTTTTTTATGATATTCCGGAGGAGAGGGTAAAGGTGGTGGCAGGCGGCGATACCCTTTCCCTTGGGGATAAAACCCTCAGGTTCATAGACGCCCCCTGGCTCCACTGGCCGGAGACGATGTTCACCTATTGCGTGGAGGATAAGATACTGCTCAGTTGTGACTTTTTTGGGGCCCATGTGGCATCAGAAAGGCTCTATGAGGATGAGGTCGGGGATGTCGTCCTGTCGGAGGCCAAGAGGTACTATGCAGAAATAATGATGATTTTTTTAAATCCGGTAAGAAAGGCCCTAGAGAAACTGGAGGGTCTGGATATAAAAATAATAGCCCCAAGCCATGGACCGGCATGGCGGAACCCTGATAAAATCCTCCAGGCGTACAGAGGGTGGGCTATTGGGCCGCTAAGGCCAAGGGTCGTTGTAATCTATGTCTCTATGTACGGCAGTACTACCGAGCTTGAGAAGGCTATTGTGGCGGCGATACGGGAGGAGGGGGTGGAGGCAGTGGCCTACAACATGCTCAGTGCCGACGTCTCCCATATAGTACAGGAGCTGGTGGATTCCAGCGCCATAGTCTTTGGCTCACCAGCCTTCTACGGCGGTGTCCATCCCAGGCTGGCCTCTTCTATTGAACTGATAAAGACAATAAAACCCAGGGGGAAGACGATGGCCGTCTTTGGTTCTTACGGTTGGGCTGGAGGTGCGGTCAAAGAGATTAAGGCAAGACTCCAGCCTGCCGGCTTTGATATAGTAGATTCCCTTGAGGTGCAAGGCCCTCCCAGAGAGGAAGACCTAGAAAAGGCATCAGCCCTCGGCAGGAATGTTGCAAGGAAGGTCAAGTCCGCCTTAGGCGGACTGGCCAGAGAGTTCTAAACCTCACAGACTTCTGCCATGCCTGGTTCCACCAGGGTGAACTCTGAGAGGCAATGGGGGCACGTAAAGGCGGCGACCTTCTTCCCGCAGAGGGCGCAACCGTGGGTCTCTTCCTCAGGGATATCCTCTATCTCTAGCTCTTCAAGGCAGACTGGACATTTAACGCTAACCATTGTAATCCTTCCTCTAGATTCAGTATATAATGCCACGCCTG
>JASEHG010000065.1 GCA_030018855.1 Candidatus Brocadiaceae bacterium | reverse complement strand
TAGGGGCAGGGCTTGCCCCTGCCCAGTTGTAGGGACAGGGCTTCAGCCCTGTCCAGGCCTGCCCTGCACCAGACTTGCCCTAGAGTGGAACGAAGGGACGGTACAGGGTCTGCCCTGATACACCTGAGGCGGAGAAGGGGTGGACAGACCTGAAGGTCTGTCCCTACATTCTTTTCCCCTAATCCCTGGTTTTGGGGGTGGTAAGGGGCATAGCCCCCTTACATCCTATAATTAAAAGAGGATAAAAAGTGTTACCTATGTCTATATACTCCACAAGTACGCCCCTATTTACATTTGATTCTTCCCTACCCTTAATGTAGATTACTTGTTTTAGGGATAAACGCATTGGACGCCAAGAGTTTAATAAATCTATCCATCCTGGGGTACTGGGTCTCGTTTGGTGTGTACACCTCCTTCTGGTACTTTGGACTTGGAGAGAGGTCTACCAGGGGCAAGGTGCTCATGATAGGACTGACCCTCCAGCTTCTTTCCCTGATGTGCCGGGGTATGGCCATAGAGTACCTCCCCCTGACCAACAAATTTGAGAGCTTTTATGCCTTTTCTTTTGCGGCCTTCCTGGTACTCCTATGGACGAACAGGGTAGAGAGCCGCCTGTACAGGTTGACCCTCTTTGGGGTAGGGTACGGGTTTCTGACCGCAGCGGCCTTCTGGCCCAAGGGGTTGAGTTATCCGCCACCTCTCATGCTTACCATATGGTATGTACTCCATGTGCCTCTGAGTTTTATGTGCTACGCCCTCTGGACCTCCAGCCTGGCGGCGGGGCTTGCCTATTTCCGGAGTCCGGACAGGAGGCAGGAGATGGTGGAGCTTATAGATAACGGTTTTATGTATGGGTTACTGGGTTTTTCAGTATCCATGCTCTTTGGTGGTCTCTGGGGCTACGTAGCCTGGGGGGCCTATTTCCTCTGGGATGCCAAGGTGGTATGGTCTGTGGTCCTATGGCTCTTCTACTCCGCCTGCATCCACGTGGACCACTGGCCTCGTCTGAAGGGTTATAAGCCCCACCTGGCCGTGGCCGGCTTCCTTATAATGTTTTTTACCTATGTGGGGACGAGTTTCCTTATATCAAGTACCCACAGTTTTAGTCGGATGCGCTGACGGTCTGTCACGGATATGTTAGTAAAGATTTACGATGCCCTTAAATCTAAGAAGCTAGGTATAGTCGTCGGCTTCGCTGCGGTTGCGCTACTCATAATCGGAAGCCTCCAGATGAATTTCTACCCTGCCCCTTACGCTGGTCTGGCAGGTGAGGACATACGATTCTTCTTTGATAAACCTTCCCTGGCCCACTGGTGGTTCTATCTGCTCTTTTTGTGCTTCGGGGTATACGGGATTAATGCGTTCTTGTGTACCCTTGACTCCGTCCTGGTAAGACTCAGGGCAAGGGCCACTAACCTTACCCTCTACGGGGGATCCATCTGCCACCTGGCCTTCCTGGTCACACTACTGGCCCACCTGGTGGGAGGACTATACACCACCCAGGAGAAGCCTTTTACTATCGGTGAAAGTCCCACTCCTTTTAAAGATGTGGAACTTCGGCTGGCCGGGCTTGAGACTACCCAGTATCCCAACGGTATGCCTAAAGAGGTGAGGGCCGTGATTAAGATAAAGAAAGGGGACAAAGAGACAGAGCAGATACTTGGGTACAACCATCCTGTAACGCTTGACCATGGCAAAGAAGAGTTTCTCCTCAAGGACTACGGCGAGGCCCCCCAGGGGGTAGTACTGAGGGTGGCAGAAAGGTCTCACCATTTGGCCCTCAAGGAGAGCCTCAACATAAATGGCGCTAACGTGCAGGCGGCAGGACTCTTCATGCACCCCAGTCTCCAGAGGCCCGTGGTCAGGCTGGTGGCCAATAAGGAAGGGGAAAACCCAAGGCAGATTTACGTTACCCTGGGGGAGACGAGTTCCAAGGTGGTGGAGGGTGCACAGGTCTTTTTTGAAGACATAAAGGTCTCCCAGGCAGTAGCGGTAGGTCTGAAAGAGAACCCCAGCGTCCCCCTGGCCCTTGGGGCAGTGCTCCTCTTCTGCGTAGGCGTGGTCCTGGTAGTAATCAGACTTGTTAAGAGGATTGCACATCAATTATAATTGCAAATTACAGATTACAAATTAGATGCCCACCTATAAGCAATTTGAGGAACTGCCTGTCTGGAAAAGGGCTAAGGAATTGGGTATTGCCGTATACTCATTAGGGATATACCAAACACCTCCCCCAAAATCCCAATTTATAATTTGTAATCTGTAATTTGTAATTTTCCCCTCCCCCCTTGAATAAAGCCCCTTAGGAACATATAATTTAAGTTCTTATGAAATCTAGGCCTAAGACTTTAACAGAGGACGTCAGGTACGGCAAGAAGGTCATTGCCCTGGAGGCCCAGGCCCTGGAGAGGCTTGTAGATAGGGTGGATGAGGGTTTCCAGAGGGCGGTAGATTTCGTCCTGCATTGCAGGGGTAGGGTAGTAGTTACGGGGATAGGTAAGGCGGGGATAATCGGCCAAAAGATATCTGCCACCCTGGCCAGTACTGGTACACCTTCTCATTGGCTCCACCCCTCCGAGGCGAGGCATGGAGACCTGGGCCGTGTGGTGAAGGAAGACGTAGTGCTGGCCCTATCCAATAGCGGAGAGACGGAGGTGGCCGCCCTCCTGCCCTTTATGAAAAAGATTGGGGCCGGGGTTATTGCCATCACCGGTAGTAGTGAATCCACCCTTGCCCGCCATAGCGACGTGGTGCTGGACATCGGTCAGATAGAGGAGCCTTGCCCCCTGGGGCTTGCCCCAAGCGCCAGTTCTACGGCCATGCTGGCATTGGGAGATGCCCTTGCCCTTACCGTGCTGAGGAGGAGGAACTTCAGCAAGGAAGAATACGCCTTCTACCATCCGGGAGGGGAACTGGGTAGAAAGCTCCTCATTGTGGAGATGGTAATGAGGAGCGGGCAGGCCAATCCTGTGGTCAAGGAGGGTTGTCAGGTGCTGGAGGCCCTGAAGGTGATGACCCATACCCCGGGACGGCCGGGGGCGGTGAGCGTGGTAGATGGTAAGGGGAGGCTGACTGGGTTCTTTACCGATGGGGACCTCAGGAGGCGCCTTGGGCGAAGACAGGACTTCCTTAAAGGTGCCATAAAAGAGGTTATGACACGTAACCCCAAGACTATCCGTAAAGATTCTCTGGCCGCAGAGGCATACAATATCCTGAAGGTGAATAAGATAGACCAGCTCCCCGTGGTGGACAAAAAGGGTATACCAGTGGGCATCCTGGACGTGCAGGACTTGTTGGAGGTGGGATTGTAGGGTGCGTTAAGACGCACCCTACTACTGAAATGGGACTAAGCGACATTAATTTCCTTATTGTGGACGTGGACGGGGTGCTCACGGACGGGAGGATATTCTGCAGTGATAAGGGGGAGGAGCTGAAGGTCTTTCACGTAAAAGATGGCTCTGGCATTGCCTTCTGGCACAGGGCGGGGAAGAAGACGGCCATCATCAGTGGCAGGAAGTCCAAGGCCGTGACGCACAGGGCCAAAGAATTGGGGATAGAGGAGGTCTACCAGGATGCCCATAAGAAGCTGGACGCCTATGAAAAAATCTTAGAAAAACACGGGTTAAAGGATGAAGAGGTGTGCTATATTGGAGATGACCTCATTGACCTCCCCCTCTTAAGCCGGGTAGGTTTTGCCGTGGCCGTGGCTGGCTCTCCTCCCGAGGTGCTTCAGGAGGCAGATTATGTAACCAGGGCCAGGGGTGGGCAAGGGGCGGTGAGGGAGGTGGTGGAAAAGATACTGAGATACCAGGGCAAGTGGGAGGACGTCCTTAAGAGATATACTTAATTTCAAATTTCAAATTTGTAATCTGTAATTTGTAATTCGTTTTAGGGTATGGGTAAATTCAGAATAATACTGTTTTCTTTCCTTGGCTCCCTCCTGATCGTCATGGCACTCTCCGTAACCGGTGTATTGCCCAACAGGTTCTTTAAGTGGCATGAGGGACAACCAGTATCCGAGAATCAGGAAGAAAAGGCCTTCTTTACGGATGATGGGCCGACAGTAAATCACATTATCAATAATTTTTACTTCCCCCAGTACGATGAGGAAGGCAACGAGAAGTTCATACTCAAGGGCAAGAGGGCCATCCTCATCAATGACAAGGTATATAAGCTTGAGAAACCCGAGATATGCCTTAAGAAAGGTTTCAGTAGTGTGGCTCAGCCTGGCGGGAGTGAGCCGGCCGTTCCGGCCGAACCGGCCGGGACCGAACCATATGACTCTACGGGAGGAGCAGAGTCTCCCAGGGACATCGTCATTACCGCCAGAATGGGGGAGCTTGATAAGCGTACAAACGAGGGCCTTCTCACGAAGGGAGTGGAAGTGGAGCTTGGCGGGGGGACCGTCCTGAGGACTGACCATCTGAGGTACAACCCCAAGGAGAACAGGGCAAAAACGGACCGCCCGCTGTCTCTCAAGGGGGATAAGATGGAAATAAGGGGGGAGGGGATGGAGGCCGAACTCTCTACCGGGCGTATCTGGGTAGAAAGGGACGTAATAGCCGAGCTTGGGGGGGTAAGAGGTAACCTTATGCTCACCTCTTTTGGTGGTGCGCAAAGTACGACTGAGACCAAGGCACAAGGCGCCAAGACGGTCATACAGTGTAGTGGCAAGTTGGTCTATGAGAAAGGGGCCAACATGCTAACCTTTCACGATAAGGTAAGGGTCAGGCAGGGAGTTTCCACCCTCAGGACGGATAAGCTGATACTGGTCTTTGATGCGAAAGGACAGAAGACAAAACTGTTGATAGCCGAAGGGGATGTATTGGCCTCAGACGGTATCCGTGCGGCCAAGGGTAGGAGTTTGATATGGGACGCCATTACGGATGCTACTACGCTGGAGGACACACCCTCTGCGGAGTTCTTTGAGGAAAAGTTCAACCTCATTGCCCCTAAGGTAATATTCTCCCAGGGCGGGCAGAAATCTGAGGCCCCTAACGGCGGGCAGCTTAACACGAAAGGGGCACAAAAAGCAAAGGGTGTGGCAAAGGCAGGCAAAGATGCGCCAAAGACGGATATGGACTGGGGGCAGGTTAACATCACCTGGAGAGGCAGGATGACATTCCAGAAGGACCTCCAACAGGCTACTTTTGAGAAAGACGTCCAACTCATCCGAAAGGATTACACTATTTACGCCCAGAAGATGGTGATGCATTTTGAAGGGGAGGAGGCGAAGATTAAGACCATGGAGGCCTCGGGGGGGGTCTACATAGTGGAGAGGAGCAAGGGACTACTCAGGGAGGCCAATGGCCAGGAAGGCTACTGGGACTTTGAGAAAGACGTCTCAGAACTCAAAGGTAAAGGGGACCTCTATCTGGAGACTGAACCAGGGCAGCCGAAGGAAGAAGGGGTGAAGATAAATTGGGACCAGAAAATGATGGTGCAGGACAACAAGAAAAAGATTACCTTCCATGAAAACGTCAGGGCTGTCAAAGGACCACAGAAGGTGGACAGTAATCAACTCAACACCTTCTTAGGAGAAAATGGCAAGCTGGAGAGGGCGGTAGCCCTGGGCGACGTGTTCTTTGTAGACACTAGAGAAGGGGGTATTGAGAGCATAGGTGATACCATGGAATGGGATTATCAGAGCAATAATGTAGTTGTCACAGGTGAACCCACTGCGGAGGTAAGGAAAAAGAACGAAAGGACCTTTGCCAAGAGGATATACTACGATTTAAAGACCCAGGAGGTAGCCTGGAAGGAAAGACCTCACTTTGAAATCCCTGTGGCAGGGAAAGACGTTATAGGTCCGATATTATCAAAGCCAATGTTAAGCCGTTAAGGTCTTGGGTCTACCTGCCCTCCTCAAGGCATTTGGTGCCGTGAGTGACAAATGGATGACGGGGTTGAGGAAAAAGTCTTGAGGAATACCCTACTATCATGTCTTTTCTGCCTCCTGTGCAGCCTGCTACCCGCTTATTCCCAGGGGGGTGAGGTCCTTATAACCGCCAACGCAGGTGTACAAAATGCTGCGCCTGAGAACACCATGATAGCCCTGGAACTGGCTGTAGAGCAAGGGGCTAAGGCCCTGAAGGTAGATGTGCGGAGTACGAAGGACGGGCAATTGGTACTCATGCGGGACGAGACCATTGATAGGACCACCAACGGCTACGGAACATTAAGAAATATCCTCTTTGACGAACTACAGCTCTACGATGCCGGTTCCTGGCTCAGTGACAAATTCAGGGGAGAGACAGTACCCCTCTTAAGAGAGGTCCTGAGGTTTGCTAAGTTGAACCGGTTGAAGCTCATCCTGGACGTCCAGGAAAGCGGGCTGGAAAAATCAATCATGGACCTCCTTCAGAGTACGGATATGCTGAGGGAGGTATATTTATGGGGGGCACTGGCCAACCTCAGAGAAATGGAACCCTCCATCGTAGGTCCAAAGTTAGTATTCCTGGCCGTAGACAATCTTACTTCTGCAGAGATAGCTGACGCCCATACACGGGGGGCACAGGTCATGACCTCCCTTCTGGGTTGTGATGACAGGGAGCGGATTAAGACAGTGGCCCAGCTAGGTCCGGACGTCCTCCTGGTAGATTACCCCGCTGTGGTGGTAGAGGCACTGGGCAGGTTCGGCAGACAATCTATTAATATTAAGAAGATAAAAAAGAGAGTGGCCCTGCCCGACAGATTGCAGGCCAGCCAACCAGGCCCGCCTTCCACCGAATCCCGCAAGACCTCTGAAGAAAAAGAAGAGGGTTTTGACCCCCTTGACCCCATCCACTCCCTTTACAACTTCCTGCTTGGGGAAAGATTAGGGAAGGGAGGTCTGGACAAATCTCAGGAGGGACTCCCTCCAGACCTTAGAGAAAAGTTGATTTCCCTGAGTCGTACCCTTAAAGAGCCAGGACTGGAGGAGAAGGGGTTCTTTGCCAGGAGGTGGCGGACCTTGAATAAGGAGTTGGAGGAAGGGGAGGTGGGGGAGTCCAGAAAGGCTGGACTGATGATGGCCGCCTTACCTCCGGAGGCAGTACTTCCTGTACTCCTCAAGGCCCTGGAATACAAAAGGCCTGCTGTAAGGGCCAACGCCGCCTGGTCCCTCGGGCTGGTAGGGGACGCCAAAGCCCTCCCTGGCCTGATTAATCATCTATGGGACGAAGATATAGCGGTGAGGAGGGAGGCGATCCTCGCCCTGGGGAGGCTGAGACGCCCGGAGGCGGTAGAGCCCTTGAGAAAGGTCTTGACCTCAAAGATGGATGCCACAGTGATATACGATGCCGCCAGGGCCCTTGGGTGGATAGCAAGCCCTGAGGCCGCTGGTGACCTTATTACTGTTATGGAAAGGGACCCTGATTGGCGGATAAAGGGGGCTTGCGCCAGGGCCCTGGGGAGAATAGGAGAAGAACGGGGGGCAAGGCCGCTGGCGAGATTGTTCCCTCAAGAACCAGGCGACCCTGTTGCCCCCTGGGCGAAAGACCTGGCAGGCTGGGCCCTTTCGGAACTGAAGGAGACCCCATCAGACGTACTCCTGGAAAACATGAGGGTCTCAAGTGAAGGCACGCGGAAACGTATCTGCTGGGCCATGATAAGGATGGGGGAGGCAACCATACCGGTCCTATACAAGGCCCTCAGAGACCCGCACCCGGAGGTCCGCCGGAGGGCAGTTGAGACCCTCGGGTGGATGGGTGCCGACAAGGCCGTACCCTCTCTCATAAGAATTGCAAAGGAAAACCCGCCCCAATCCGATAAGCTGAAACGCACGGCAATATGGGCACTGGGCAAGATTGGAGACCCAGCGGCCGAAAAGGTACTTGACGAAATCATAAAGAACGAGAAAGATAATAAGACAAAAGAATTGGCCGAAGAGGCCAGACTGAGACTGGCCAGGAAATAAGATGTGAAATAAAAATTGAGACCTCTGAAAAAGGCTATGGGTTACCTTATTTTACCCCCTCCCTTGAGGGGAGGGTTCATCGTGGCGGATACCACTAATAGGGTTTTGCAGAGACCTCAAATTAAAGAAGAACTATAAACTTGTGGGTAAAAGGTACGATTATTTGTGCCAACGGTATTAAGAATTGAGAAATTTCGTTTCTTCTTTTTCAGTAACGAGGGCAAAGAGCCTCCGCATATTCACGTTGAATCTAATGATAAATATGCCAAGTTCTGGCTTAAGCCAGTACAGCTTGCAAAATCAGCAGGGTATAATGCGAAAGAATTGAATGAGATAAGAAAACTGATTCTAGAGAATGCAGATCTTCTTAAGGAGAAATGGTATGGGCACTTTGGGCACTAGGGTATCGGAGGCTATGGCATCTGACGTATGGTTTGACGAAGACAAGATGCATATCTGTCTTCTGGACGGGAGGGAGATTAGCGTACCTCTTGAGTGGT
Source organism: Candidatus Brocadiaceae bacterium (assembly GCA_030018855.1). Classification (GTDB taxonomy): domain Bacteria; phylum Planctomycetota; class Brocadiia; order Brocadiales; family Bathyanammoxibiaceae; genus 2-12-FULL-52-36. The sequence continues at coordinate 1,261 of JASEHG010000065.1, read as the reverse complement.
TCCCCAAATTGAGAGATGCTACCGAAGAGCAGAGAAAAAAGTGGCGGCTAATCGGCAAAGGTATTGGGATACACTGGGAAGATTTGGACGAGGATATCTCAGTCGCCGCATTGCTTAAAGGATAGGGTTTTAGTTGTAGTAGCCGAGCTTGCTCGGCATTAAAGCAGAGTAAACTCTGCCACTACTTCCGCATTGTTGAAAGGATAACAGGTATATGAAAGTATATCTAGTAGGAGCTGGCCCTGGTGACCCCGGGCTAATCACCGTCAAGGGCCTGGGGTGTATAAAGAAGGCGGACGTTATCATCTACGATTACCTCGTAAGTGAGGAGCTTCTAAAGGAGGCCAGGCCCGAGGCTGAAATAATATACGTAGGCAAGCAGGGGAGTAGTCATACGCTGGAGCAGGGGGAGATAAACCGACTCCTGGCAGAGAAGGCCGGGGAAGGGAAGGTGGTGGTGAGGTTAAAGGGGGGCGACCCCTACGTCTTTGGAAGGGGTGGAGAAGAGGCCCTCCACCTCGTTGAGAAGGGCATACCGTTTGAGGAAGTGCCCGGCATTACGGCCGCAATAGCCGCCCCTGCCTATGCAGGCATCCCCGTTACTCACAGGACGTGTACCTCTACGCTTGGGATGATTACCGGCCATGAAGACCCCACCAAGGGCGGCACTGCCCTCCCCTGGGATAAGCTCGCTACGGCCGTGGGCACACTGGTGACATACATGGGGGTGAAGAACCTCCCCTATATCGTGGGAGAACTACTGAAGCACGGCAGGTCAAAGGATACGCCAGTGGCAGTTATCAGGTGGGGCACTACCGTATCTCAGAAGACGGTGGTAGGGACCCTTGGGGATATAGTGGAGAAGGCAAAAGACATAGAACCCCCGGCCATAACCGTAATAGGTGAGGTGGTCAGTCTCAGGGAGAAGCTCAACTGGTTTGAGAAGAGGCCCCTCTTCGGAAAAACGATCGTAGTCACCAGGGCCAGAGACCAGGCCAGCGACTTTGCCAGGGAATTGGAGGAACTGGGGGCGAGGGTCATAGAATTCCCTACTATCCAGATAGTAGCCCCTAAGGACTTTGGCCCCATGGATAAGGCCATAAAGAAGTTAGACACCTTCCAATGGCTGGTCTTCACCAGCGTAAACGGGGTGGAGAGCTTTTTTGGCAGGCTCTTTCACCTGGGAGGAGATGCCAGGTGGTTAAAGGGGGTCAAGGTCTGTGCCATAGGCCCGGCCACTGCAGAGGAGGTGAGGAGGTAC
>JASEHG010000064.1 GCA_030018855.1 Candidatus Brocadiaceae bacterium | reverse complement strand
GTCTACAGTCTAATGTCTATTCTCATTGAGATTCTTCGCTTCGCTCAGAATGACACACAGCGTTGGGATGACTTTTTCAGGGCGCTCAACCCTTATATACCCCTGTTTTCATGCCCTAAAAGGGATGCGGACGGTGGGCACCTATACTAAAGGTAGTCTGGAGCATGATGGCATCATCGCTACTAGGGCTGGGATTCACGGAATCCAGCCTCCTCTGGGTATGGGTGTACTGGAGCCGCCACCTGCCAAAGTCGCTCTGCCAGAAGGTCCAGTAGGGGCTTACGGCCCACTCAGAGTCCTTGTGGTTAGCCAGGGCCTGGGCGTAGTCCAGCCTTAGCCCCACATAGTTCCGCCTGCTTAACTGGTACTCCGCAAAGGTAAAGGCCCCCCAACTGGCCTCCTCTTTGTTAGTCCTGAGGACCGCATCTGTGCCAGGGTCTCTCCTCTGAAAGTCTATGTTATCCAGATGGGTGAAGTAGGTCTCTGACTGCCAGAGGAAGCTCTTGTAAGGCTTTGCCTTGTAGGTTATTGGTTTCCAACGGTAAGTGAGGTCAAGGCCTACCGTGTTGGCATGGAACCGACTAGTGCCTGCCTCAAAGTTGGTCCTGATGTGGCGACCGGTCATACCTGTCAGTCCTGCCTCAAAGGAGGAGTTTGGAGTGATGTCAAAGAAGCTCTTCAGGTGGGTTACGTAGTAACGCTCGTTCATGCCTCGGGTCGTTAGTGCCTCTCCCGTCAGCTCTATGAATTTGTCCCAGGGGTTGGGGACCAGCCAGCTGACAGAGACGCCTGGGTCGCGTAGACCCTCCTCTCCGAAGAGATTTCTTATAACAAGGGGATAGTCCACCTGAAGGGTCTCCGGCCTGTGCGTGCGGGATACCTTACCGATGGCAGGTTTAAACTGACCAACCTTGGCCTGAAACCCCTTGGGCAGGGTCAGGAGCGTCATATAGCCCTCCTCCACCTCTACCCCTCCCTCGTGGAAACCCAGGAAGAAGTCGGCCCTGGCGTAGGGGTCTATGGACGCCTGGAGACCGAGTTCTATCTCCCTCAGGGAAAACCTGTCGGCAAACTCCCTGCTCTTCCCATATCTATTTTCAGACCAGTTGTAATCCCCGCGGCCCCTCCCAGGGTGATAGGATTGGCCTACGAAGTCGCCGATGACGCTTATATCGGGGTTGTAGGTCTGGGAGACGCCCGGTCTCAACCTATGGAGGAATCCACCTGGGTAGGCCCGTTCTGCCACGGGAGGATAGGCCGGGGTGGGGGGCATGGCCATCCCTGACGGCGGAACGGTGGTCTGCGACTTCTCCCCCATCAGGGCCTTCAGTTCCTCCTCCATCTTGGTCTTTTCCTCCGGGGTCATGGCCACAGTACGGACATAGGGGCGGTTGTCTGCCCTGGAGTCCTCCAGTCTCTGGAGTTTTTCCTCCATCTGGCGGAGTTTACTATCGTAATCCATCCTCATCTTCAACATCTCTCCCCTGAGCCGAAGCACCTCCTCATCCACGTCTCGTTCCTCTGCACAGAGGGTGGTATCCGCCCCAGGCGGATATCCGCCTAAGGCGGACAAAAGGGCACCCCCAAGAGATAGTAACGTCGTTAAGAATAGAGGCAATAATCTCCACATGGTTTTTCTCCCAAGAAGACCACGAAGATAGTAGACAGTAGTCAGCAGTCAGTAGTCAGTAGACAGTAGAGAGTAAACATAGAACCAGGGGCAGATAGAGAATCTCTTTCCCTGTCTACTGTCTACTATCTACTGTCTACTGATTATGCAGGGGGAGCCCTGGAGAGTTTCTTGTCCAGGGAGAGGATTTGGAATGGTGCGTGAGGGAGGCTGTCGCTAAATTCACTTGAGGTAAAAACAAGGCTTGCACCTTCTGGGGTTAGACCCTGGGGTGAATACTTCAACCACTGACACAGAATACAGCTATCAGCATCATGGGTTTCCCCCTGGGGTCCTGGCGATGGCGCCCTTAATCCGCCTGAGGCGGACGTGGGGTACTGGTCTATCTGGGATGGATGGGAGTGGACTGCCCCTGCAAGGTTATGGTGATGGGGCCTGCAGGAGAACCTATGTAGCCCCTCCGCCCCTACTGTAAGGGCGAGATAGGGTACAAGGAGTACCAGCGAAACCCATCTCAGGCGGTATCCGCCTGAGGTGGACCAGGCGCCAAAAAGGCTGATGAATCCCCTACCAGATGTCCATCCAAACACAGCACCCCTCCCAAAGTAAAGGCCAGGGGCAAAAGTAGCAGAAGCCGTAATGGATGTCAAGGCAATTCTGGGCCGAAGAGGGGACAGGTAATATGATTGATTTTCGGGTATAATTATTTAAAATTGCGGCTCCTCCTCCGCCTCAGGAGGAGAAGGATATGCCACGGACGGGGCGTGGAAAAGGGGCGTACCGTTTAAGCATTGGAGAGAAGGCGTTGGAAGATAATAAGTACAAGTTCTGGGAGATTGAGCCTAAATGGCAGGAGTACTGGAACCGCCGGGGGCTCTTTAAAATAGAGGAGGACTCTTCCAAAGAGAAGTTCTACTGCCTGGTGATGTTCCCTTATCCTTCGGGGACACTCCACGTGGGTCACGCAAGGAACTATATCCTCGGGGACGTGGTGGTACGCTATAAGCTCATGAAGGGCTACAACGTCCTTACCCCGATGGGGTGGGACGCCTTTGGACTGCCGGCAGAGAATGCCGCCATAAAGGAGGGTTGCCACCCTGCTGACCTTACCTATAGAAATATAGCGGCCATGAAGAACCAGCTCCTCCACTGGGGTACAGGTTACGACTGGGACAGGGAGGTGGCCGCCTGCGACCCTGAGTATTACAAGTGGACCCAGTGGATATTCCTCAAACTCTATGAGAGGGGGCTGGCCTATAAGAAGAAGGCGGCGGTAAACTGGTGCCCCTCCTGTTCTACCGTCCTGGCCAATGAACAGGTAATAGACGGCCTTTGCGAACGGTGCGATACCCCCGTCAAGCAAAAGGATTTAGAACAGTGGTTCTTCAAGATTACCGATTATGCCCAGAGGCTACTGGACGACCTGGAACTCCTTGGGGGCTGGCCAGAGAGGGTAAAGGTGATGCAGAGGAACTGGATTGGTAAGAGTGAAGGGGCCAGGATAGATTTTAGAGTGGCAGGGCCACTCCCATCTGAGGGGGCAGGTTTGAAACCTGCCCCTACACTGACCTGCTTCACCACCCGACCCGATACCCTCTTTGGCGTTACCTTTATGGTCCTCGCCCCTGAGCATCCCATCGTGGGGACACTGGTTAAGGATAATCCAAGGAGGGCCGAGATACTCTCCTTCGTAGAAAAGGCCAGGAACGAGAACCTCATACAGCGCTCCGCCGCAGGTGCACCCAAGGAGGGGGTCTTCACGGGTCTCCACGTCATAAACCCTGTAACTAATGAGGAGGTCCCCCTCTGGATAGCCAACTATGCCCTGATGGAATACGGTACGGGGGCAGTGATGGCCGTACCTGCCCATGACCAGAGGGACTTTGAGTTCGCCAGGGCCTACAACCTCCCCGTCAGGGTGGTGATTCAGCCCGAAGGGGAGATACTTAGACCCGAGACCATGAAAGAGGCATACGCTGGAGATGGCCTGATGGCCAACTCCGGACCATTTAGCGGTCTACCCAATCGGGAGGCAATCCCAAAGATAATTGAATATCTAAAAGAGGAAAAACTGGGCGTCCCCTCCACAAATTACCGCCTGAGGGATTGGCTCATATCCCGTCAGAGGTACTGGGGGGCACCCATACCTATAATATATTGCAACGCCTGTGGCATAGTCCCCGTACCCGAGGAGGCCCTGCCTGTACTCCTGCCCCCCGTTAAGAAACTGAGACACTCCAGCCAGAGTCCACTGGCAGAGGTGGAGGAGTTCGTCCACACACGCTGTCCAGGATGTCAGGGGGAGGCACGCAGGGAGGTGGATACCATGGACACCTTTGTGGACTCAGGGTGGTACTATCTCAGGTATCTATCGCCCAGGGATTCTAATAAACCCTTTGACAGCGAGCTTGTGAACCGATGGCTCCCCGTGGACCAATATATAGGTGGAGTGGAACATGCCATACTGCACCTCCTCTATTGCAGGTTCATAACAAAGGTGCTTTACGACATGGGCTACGTGAAATTCCAGGAGCCCATTAAGAACCTCTTTACCCAGGGGATGATAATCAAGGACGGGGCCAAGATGTCCAAGTCCAGGGGCAATGTGGTAAGCCCTGAGGATATTATCAAAAAGTACGGGGCCGATACCCTGCGGCTCTACATACTCTTCATCGGCCCTCCAGAGAAGGATGCAGAGTGGAGTGACAGGGCAGTAGTCGGCAGTTCCCGTTTCCTCAACCGCCTCTGGCAAAAGGTTACAGAGGAGGCAGGAAGGCTCAGAGACTTGCCAGGGATAAAGATTGAAACTCCTCGACTCCCTGAGGAGGCAAGACAGCTTTACAGGGCCACCCACCTTACCATAAAAAAGGTCTCTGAGGACATAGAGACCTCATGGCATTTTAACACCGCCATTGCCTCCGTAATGGAACTCTTTAACCAGGTGGAGAAATTTAGACCCAGAGTGGCAGTGAGCGAGGCAAGTCTGACAGAGGATATCCTCTCTCTGCAGATCCTCCGCCACTCCCTGGAGTCTATTACGTTACTCCTGGCCCCCTTTGTGCCCCATATCTGCGAGGAACTCTGGCAGTCATTAGGTAACAAGCCCAGTCTCTTTGAACAACCACGCCCCACTTACGACCCCGAGGCCATTAAGATAGGAGAAATAGAGTTAGTAGTCCAGGTAAACGGCAAGGTCAGGGGACACCTGGTGGTCCCGGTAGACCTCCAGGAGGAGGAGGTTAAGGCCAGGGCATTAGAGGACGAGAACGTAAGGAAATTCCTGGACGGGAAGAAAGTGGTGAATATAATCCTGGTACCCAGGAAGCTGGTGAATATTGTGGTGGGGTAGGAGGACTGAGGATGCTTTCAAAAGAGAAAATTGTTGATATCCTAAGAAGAGAGCTTCCGTATTTAAGAGAAAGATACGGGGTAGAGAAAATTGCCATTTTTGGTTCTTTCGCAAAAGGTTTGCAACGAAAGGGAAGCGATGTGGACATCCTCGTGGAACTCAAAAAACCTTTAGGGCTTGATTTTGTAGACCTCGCATACTATCTGGAGGAGGCACTAAATAAAGTAAAGGTAGATGTAGCAACTTTTGATTGTTTAAAGAGTAGTTACAAAAACCCGAGGTATGAGCACATCGCTGAAGATATTAAACAAAATCTAATCTATGTCTAAAAGAAGAGATATTGATTATCTTGGAGATATTAAAGAAGCAATAGAATTAGTAACTGCCTACACTCAAGGGTTAACTTTTGGTGGGTTTATTCAGGATAGAAAGACACAGGATGCAGTCATCCGCAATCTTGAGATTATAGGGGAGGCTACAAAGAACATATCTGCCCATCTCAGGAAGAAATATCCACAAGTCCCATGGAAAGAATTTGCTGGCTTAAGAGATAAAGTTATTCATCATTACTTCGGAATCAAACACGACGTAATATGGCAGGTTAAAGAGGAACTACCAGAGATTATTCCACAGATAAAAGAAATTATGAATAAAGAAGTTTAGGGGAGGTCGGGCTGAGTCCCATAAATAGGGGTTTCGCAAAGGTCTCAATATACAAATAAAACATGGATTTTCTGCACTTTAAAAACCGTTTCCAGAGGGAAAAGCTCCTGCCCCTGTATCTTGTCTACGGCGAGGAGGGGTTCTTCGTAAAGGAGGCCGTCTCTCTCATTAAATCCCGCATACTGGAGGGTGATGTCACCGGCCTGGTGGAGACGGATGGTGAAATGACCTCTCTGTCTACGGTGCTGGAGGAGGTGAGGACACCCTCTCTCTTTAGTGGCAGGGCCACCGCCGACGGCGGCAGTAGAAAATTAGTAATAGTATATAACGCTGATGGATTGTTTAAGGAAAGCAGTGGGGTGTGGGAGCGGTATATGGCCTCACCGCCAACGGATTGCGTCCTGGTACTGGTCTGTAAAGACGTGGACACAAAGGGTGGGGCATACGAGAAGATAAGGAAAAAAGGGGGTGGCGTCAATTGCAGGAGATTGAAGGGGAACGAACTCACACCCTGGATTTTAGAGAGAGTGCGGCACTATGGCAAGCAGATTAGCCTTGACGCCTCCCGCATTTTACAAGAAAATGTGGGCGATAACCTCTTGTTACTGGACGGCCACTTAGAGAAGCTTGCCCTCTACCTGGGTAGTCGCACGAGAATAGAAGCAAGCGACGTGGAAGCACTCGTGGGCTACGACCGTCAGCAGAAGGTCTTTGATTTCACCGGGGCCGTGGCCAAAAGAGATACGGCCCTTGCCCTTAAGGTACTCCACCAGTTGATGGCACTCATGAAGTCCGGTGAGGAGCCCCAGGGCATTATCCCTCCCCTGGCCTGGCAGTTACGCAGGCTCCTGCAGGCCAAGCGTATCTTGACCAGTGGTAAAGGCAGGGAGACCGTAGCCCGGGAGCTGAACGTTCGTTACCCTCGTTTCCTGGAAGAATTAGTGAACCAGACACAACTCTTTTCGGAGGTAGAATTAGAAAGGGACTACCAATTTTTGCTGGAAACTGATATAAGTAGTAAGACCGGTGGCATGGACGCCAGGCTCCTCCTGGAGACACTGGTCTTTAAACTCTGCATGTAAATTTACGCAGGCTGAAGCCTGCGGCTACAAGGCCCCGGGCCGTAGCCGCAACCATTAGGTTGCGTTCTTTGTGCCTGGATTATACGCAGGCTGAAGCCTGCGGCTACCAAATAATATTGGGGTGGGTTGTAGCCGCAACCTTTAGGTTGCGTTTTTTATGCCTGGATTATACGCAGGCTAAAGCCTGTGGCTACTAAAATATATTGGGGAGGAGGACAGTAGATGAAATTTTTTATAGATACGGCGGACGTGAAGGAGATTAGAGAGGCCCACAGCCTGGGCATCCTGGACGGCGTTACCACCAACCCCACGCTTATATCCAAGACCGGCAGACCCTGGCGGGAGTGCGTGGAGGAGATATGTTCCATAGTGGAGGGCCCGGTAAGCGTGGAGGCCGTGAGTCTCAAGGCGGACGAGATTATCAAGGAGGCCAGGGAACTCTCCAGGATAGCAAAGAACGTCGTGATAAAGGTGCCCATCGTAAAGGATGGACTCAAGGCCGTAAGAGTGCTCTCCTCCGAAGGCATCAAGACCAATATGACCCTATGTTTTTCGCCCAACCAGGCCCTACTGGTAGCTAAGGCAGGGGGTACTTATGTCAGTCCCTTTGTCGGAAGGCTAGACGACGTAGGGCAAGCGGGGATGCCCCTGATTGAGGAAATCCGTGCTATCTACGATAACTATGGTTATAAGACCCAAATCATTGTGGCCAGCATACGCAACCCAATACACGTCAGAGACGCCGCCATAATGGGGGCCGACGTGGCCACCATCCCCTTTGAGGTCTTTGAAAAATTAGTACAACACCCCTTGACGGACGCTGGCATCAAACGTTTCCTGGCCGACTGGGAAAAGGTACCAAAGGCGGCACCTGCCTCAGGTGGACTCCCATCAAAAAAGGAAAAGACCTTCGCTAAGACGTAAAAGTCAGTAGGGGCGTATTGAAATACGCCCCTATTGTTCTAACCACTGTTAAGTTAGAAACTTAGCAGAATATTTTTGTTGACTTTTACCACAACATATTTTACTAATTATGCTGTGGCAATCACCATATCTGAAAAACTCATGCACCTTAGGGCAGAAAAGGGGTGGAACCGCTCTGAGGCGGCACGCAGGGCCGATATCCCTATCTCTACTTATCAGGCCTTTGAGAAGTTAAACCGTAAGCCCAAGGGCGAGTCCGCCATGAAGCTGTCCAGGATATTTTGCGTTACCCTTGACTACCTCATGGATGATGACAGGGGGTACCCGCCGAGTCCCCTTGACCGTATTGCCCCAGGGTATCCGAAAAAGGCCGTACGTGCCACCGGTGAGCCCCTGGACCTGTCCACCCTTCCTGAAAACTTTAGAAGACACTTTGAGGCCAATCCTGAGAAACTCCAGGGCCTCACCCAGAAAGACGTAGAAGAGCTTTCCACAATCAGGGGTTACGGAGGCGTGCCGGTGGACCCAGCTTACTGGATAGACCGTCACCTGGAAGAGAATGAGGCACTGGAAAGGTGCAAACAAATACTCCTTGGACCAAACCGGAAACTCCTGTTAACCCTTTTAGAAGCCCTTCATAAAGACGAGCAAAAGCTGTAGGGGCAATTCATGAATTGCCCCTACAGAAAATCAGGCGGTGGGGTTACCCCCTACAAATGGCAGGAGAGTGGTAGGGTGGTCCCCGACATAGCGGCCCTGGTAGAACAAGAGGCCAGGGCGCTACTGGAGAGGATGGGCATCCATACTCCCCCTGTGGATGCCTACCTGATAGCCAACAAGCTGGGGCTAACCGTCCAGATAGACCCCCACCTAAAGACCAGGGGTTACAGCCGGACTAGATGGGACCTGGGAACCATAGTAGTAAGCAGTAAGAACCCCAATAAATCAGAGAGAAAGCAGTTCACCATTGCCCATGAGATAGGAGAGGTGTCCCTGAAGGGGAGGGTGGAGGAGTCCCACCTGGAGGGGGCCAGTAATCTCATGGCCATCAACCTCCTCCTGCCAGGGGGGTGGTTCAAGAGGGATGCCGAGGTCTCAGGATTTGACCTCCTAAGGCTAAAAAAGACCTACTCCACGGCCAGCCACGAGCTTATAGCCTTCCGGATGCTGGAATTCAGACTTATGATAGTAACCATCTTTGACAATGGGAGTCTCTACAAGAGGAGGAGTTCTTACCCCTTTACCGTAAGAAGCTCCTACCCCCTGGAAAGTCAGTGCCTGAGGGATGTAACCCTACGCGGAGAAAAAGTATCCTTGAAGGACGAAGAGACAAACGTTGTGGGCTGGCCAGTCTTCAGGGAGGACTGGAAGAGGGTGATATTGAAGACCGAGTTTGAGTAGTAGGGGCAACCCTTGCGGTTGCCCAAATGATGGGCAGGCGCAAGACCTGCCCCTACACCTATTTATTTCCCCCCAGGATATTAATAAGATACTGCCTGTTCCGGCTACGGTTATCAAAATCTATAAGGACTATCTGCTGCCAACGCCCAAGCTGTAGCCCGCCATTTATAAAGGGGACAGTAAGAGAGGGGCCCATGAGGGCCGCCCTCACATGGGAGTACCCGTTCCTATCCTGCCAGCGTTCGTCGTGCTGGTAGGGTATGTTTTTTGGGATAAGCCTTTCCATCGCCCCGGCAAGGTCCTTTATTACCCCCTCTTCAAATTCCAGGGTGGTCACTGCGGCTGTAGAGCCGGGAATAAAAATAGTAACCAGTCCAGAACGCATCCCCGAATCCCTCACCGCCTGCTCTACCTCTGGGGTGATATTGTGGCAGTCTCCATCCCCTGTGGTCTTTAACTCTTTTGAGATAGTTATAATGGCCTTTTACCTCCGATACGCTGGGTGGTGTTATTACCCTCAGACTAAAACTTTCCAAAAATTATACAACGAGAGCCCTGCAAAAGTCTATAAAATTAGGTGCTGGACTACGGACCGAAAAGACCATAGACTATAGACCATAGACTATGGACTAAAAAAAGTCTGTAGTCCAAAGTCTTTCCGCCTCAGGCGGATTAGTATTCTGAATTCTGACTACTGTATTCTTTATTCTT
>JASEHG010000063.1 GCA_030018855.1 Candidatus Brocadiaceae bacterium | reverse complement strand
CTTCGCTCAGAATGACAAAGGGTGCTGTAGCGACTTTTTCAGAGGTCTCAGTATGTGTTGTTTGTATATCTTAAGTAACGCATTATACGGGAGAGTTCCTCAAATCAGGAGCGGGGGATTAGCAAAGCCTTGCTACCCCCTACTCCCTAACCCTATCCCCTGTTTGACTATCTATAGCCATATTGGCCAGGGCATCGGCCCTGGAATTCCGCTCCCTGGAAATGTGGGCTATCTTCCAGTGAGTCAGACTACTTAGCAACTTCATTGCCTCCATATAGAGGTGTAACAAGGACTGGGACTTTACCCTGTACTCCCCATTAATCTGTTTTACCATGAGTTCACTATCTGAAAATATCTCCACCCCCTTAACCCCCCTGGCCAGGGACCTCTTGAGGCCCTCCAGTAAGGCCCTATACTCCGCCACGTTGTTGGTAGTCTCCCCTATATACTGACCCGCCTCCTCTATGACCTTGTCTCTTTTATCCCTCAAGACTACCCCAATGCCAGCCTTCCCCGGATTCCCACGGGCCGCTCCATCAACATAAAGGACAATCTCCTCTGTCGGTAGGGCAGATGCCACACCAGCCCCTAACTTCCCCTTCAGGCTGTCCAGGAGACCCCTTAACCTCTCCCCTGTAATGGAAGGGTCTTTGGCCTTAAGGGTCTCCATGTCCACACTACGGAAAACCAGCTCCAATACCTCCAGGTCTGTAGTGCCCATGTCCGGTGGTCTAAATTATATTTGACAGGAGGGTAACAATCAATTAAAGATTAGGTGGCAGGAACTAGGGAGTAGGGGGTAGGGAGTAGGGGATAGCAGGATAAAATCTTACTACTCCCTGCCCCCTAACTTATGACTCTCCTCTACTATCACGACATATTCCTCAAGCACGATACCGGAGGGTTCCACCCCGAATCTCCCAGGAGGCTGGAGGCTATCCTCACCCGCCTGAAGGCGACAGGACTATGGGATAAACTCCGTGTGGAGACGCCCGGGAAGGCCACAGAGGAGGATATTGCCCTTGTTCACAGTCAGGAATACATCAACACTGTAAAAGAGATGGCCAGGAGGGGGGGCGGCCAGTTAGACCCGGATACCGTAGTCTCCAGGGACTCTTATGAGGCGGCCCTTTACGCCGCAGGGGCACTGGTAGATGCCGTGGATGCCGTCATGGCAGGTAAGGCCACAAACGCCTTTTGCATGGTGAGGCCCCCCGGCCACCATGCCACCCCCACCAGGGGGATGGGTTTTTGTCTCTTTAATAACGTAGCCATAGCCGCCAGTCACCTCCTCTCCAGACACCACCTCCAGAGGGTACTCATCCTGGACTGGGACTGCCACCACGGCAACGGGACACAGGAGGCCTTCTACGAGGAGCCAAGGGTCCTCTACATCTCACTGCACCGCTGGCCCTTCTACCCCGGCACAGGCAGTCAGGGGGAGACAGGCACAGGCCCAGGAAAGGGCTTCACCCTGAACATCCCCCTGGACTGGAATATCTCAAGAGAAGAATACCTGGAGGTCTTTGAGGAGATGCTGAAGGGGCAGGCAAAGGGCTATCGCCCCGAATTTGTGCTCATCTCCGCCGGTTTTGATACCTATACGGAAGACCCCATCGCAGGACTGGGCCTTGAGCCGGAGGATTTTAGGAGACTCACAGAGCTAACTATTGAAGTAGCCAGGGAGTCCGCCTCGGGCAGGATAGTTTCATGTCTGGAAGGGGGGTACAGCCTGGAAGGTCTGCCCCTGTGCGTGGAACACCACCTGAGGGCACTGGAAAGGCAGGGGACAGGGATCAGGGGATAGGAATTGTGGAATGCGGATTTCGGATTTGGAATTTATAAATTCACAATTTGAGACCTCTGAAAAACCCTACAAGATGTCATTCTGAGGGAGTGGAACGACCGAAGAATCTCAGATTCTTCGCTTCGCTCAGAATGACATGAAGTAGTGCGGTGACTTTTGCAGAGGTCTCAATTTCTCTAACCCCTGCACCCCAGCCTCTAACCCCTATTATTTCTTGCTCCCAGTAGCAACCAGTTTATTGAGCTTTAGTGCGAGCTGGGACTTCTTCCTTGAGGCGGTACCCTTATTTATAATCCCCCTGGAGGCCGTGTGGTCCAGTAGCTTAACGGTAAGACGGAACTGCTCCCTTATGGCCTCAACATCCCCTGCCTGCAGGGTTGTTGAGAACCTCTTTAACTGGGTCTTCAGGGCTGATTTAGCACTCCGGTTCCTCAGCCTCTTCTTTACGTCCTGTTTCAGCGTCTTAAGGGCCGATGGTGTATGTGGCATATTTCCTCCTTATTGCCAAGAATCTAACAGACCCTGAGGGCGTTGTCAATGAGCATATTTTGTCTTGGGACATACTTCCTTGCTTTTACCTGCTACGGATGTTATATTTAAGTTTTAAAGGTAAAAACTATGCAGATATTATATTACCCAGAACCTATCCTCCGTAAGAAGGCTACGCCGATAAAGGATATAAACCAGTCCGCCTCAGGCGGAGGGGATTATCAGGAAAAGGCCGAGGGGATGCTGGAGCTTATGTATGAGGCCTGCGGGGTGGGCCTTGCCGCTAACCAGGTGGGCTGGCTTGAACGCCTGATAGTAAAGGACGAGACGGGGGAACGTACAGGAGAGAAGGTCTTTATTAATCCAGAGATAATCCATAGTGAGGGTGAGACCCTGGAAGAGGAGGGGTGCCTCAGCCTCCCAGGTGTCCTGGGAAAGGTGAGGAGGGCCCAAAAGGTGGTGGTGGTAGCCTTTACCCTCAAGGGAGAGAGGTTGGAGATGGAGGTGGAAGACCTCCCGGCCAGGGTCTGGCAGCACGAGATAGACCACCTCAACGGTATCCTGATTATTGACAGGATGACCCCCGCCAGCCGCCTGACGGTCTCCAGGAGACTAAAAGAACTTGAAGAGATGTACGCTGTAAAAACAGTAAGCACTAAGCACTAGGTACTAAGCACTAGGACTAAACAGAAATCCCGCTTGTTCAGTTCGTAGTGCGTAGTGCCTAGTGTCTAGTGCCTAGTATTTATTGCTTACTGCCTACGGTCTACTAACCCAGAATGAACCTTGTTTTCTTAGGCACACCCTCCTTTGCCCTCCCCAGCCTCAAGGGCCTGGCCCAGTCTAACCACAAGATTTCCGTCGTAGTTACCCAACCCGATAGGCCCAGGGGGCGTAGCGGTCATCCCCTGCCACCACCGGTCAAGGGACTGGCACTGGAGTTAGGACTACGGGTACTCCAGCCTGATAGCGTCAATGAAGGGCCTTTCCTGACGGAGCTAAGGGGCCTGGCCCCAGACATCATAGTGGTAGTGGCATTCGGGCAGAGGCTCGCAAGGGCCTTTATTGAACTGCCCAAAATCTGCTGTATAAACCTCCACGCCTCACTATTGCCCAAATACAGGGGGGCCGCCCCTATAAATTGGGCCATCATAAGGGGCGAGACCCAGACCGGGGTCACCGTCTTACGGGTGGCGGAAAAGATGGACAGCGGGGATATAATAGCCCAGGATTTCGTGGAAATAGACCCTGAGGAGAACGCAGGAGAACTGGGGGAGAGACTTGCCATTATCGGGGCCAATCTGCTAACGAAGGTGGTGGATGGCTTTGAACACTCCAGCGTCTGTTTCCTCCCACAAAGACACGAATTGGCCACCATGGCCCCGAAGCTAAAAAGAGGAGACGGCCTGATAAAGTGGGCACAACCTGCCCAGAAGGTACACAACTTTATCCGAGGCATGAACCCCAGACCCGGGGCCTACACCTCCCTCCCAACTGGGAAAAGGCTTCTTATACTCCGTAGCAGGCTGGCTACTGAAGATGTAGGGGTTGAAAATATTCAACCCCTACCAGCCAAACCAGGCACAATAATAAAACTATCAGGAGAAGGCATACTTGTAGCCGCTAATGGAGGTGCCCTATGGGTAACGCACCTCCAGCCCGAAGGTGGCAGGGCCATGACCGCCGCAGAGTACCTCAGGGGACATCCACTGCACGAGGGGAAGGCCTTTAACTAGGGGATAGGGACTAAAAGAATTGTAAATTTTAAAATTTCAAATTTACAATTTCCAATTTACAATTCTCTTAGTCCCCAACCCCTAGTCTACGGATGAATTTGTATTTTCCTTGAGAACTGTTAAAATAAAACAACCATTGTCTAGTCTACAATGAAACCTCTGGAAAACATGCGCAGTGTCATTCTGAGGGAATGAAGCCGAAGCCCTGATCCGCCTTAGGCGGAGAAGGGGAAGCGACCGAAGAATCTCAGTTGGAACGGGAGATTCTTCGCTTCGCTCAGAATGACAAGGACTGTTGACGAGACTTTCTCAGAGGCCTCACAATAATAAGAAAGCTCTAATTGGGATTCAGGACTGGATAAGATGCAGAAACCATTAAACCTGGGGGTGCTTATTTCAGGGGGTGGCAGGACCCTGCAAAACCTTATAGACAGGATTGAGGATGGCAGTCTGAAGGCCAGGGTTCAGATAGTCATAGGCAGTCACCCAGGGGCCTTTGGCCTGGAGAGGGCCAAGAGGCATAAGATACCCTCCGTGGTCATTGACAGGGGGAGTTTCAAAGGGGAGCCCACCCTGGGCGGATTTAGTCAGGCAATAACCGAGGAACTGGGGAGGTATGAACTGGATTTGGTCGTCCTGGCAGGTTTTAATTGCCTTTACCGTATACCCGAAAGGTACGAGGGGAAGGTCATGAACATACACCCTGCCTTGATACCTGCCTTCTGCGGCAAGGGTTATTATGGGGAGAATGTGCATCGGGCCGTACTGGAGTACGGGGTGAAAGTTACTGGATGTACGGTACACTTCGCAGACAACAGTTACGACCACGGCCCTATAATCCTCCAGCGGACAGTGCCTGTCCTCAATGGTGATACCCCGGAGGGCCTCGCTGAAAGGGTTTTCAAGGAAGAATGTATTGCCTACCCGGAGGCCATAAGGTTGTTCCAGGAAGGAAGGTTAAAGATAGAGGGACGCAAGGTAAGGGTACTTCCTCCAAAATGAACCAATGGGCAGACATCCACCTGAGGCGGACCCGTCCCTGCCAGGCAGTACCCCCTGGGCTAACACCCTTACTTCCCTCCCCCCCGATGGGTGAGGGAAGAGCCTGCCCTGAGCCGAGCGTAGCGAGTCCTGAACGTAGTGAAGGAGCTAGCGAAGGGGGGGGTGACTATGAATTGCCTGGTAGGGGCACGTTGTCCGCCTAAGGCGGATGCCCCTACATCACCCTCCCCCTTCCCTCTCCCATCAAGGGAAGGAGCAATTTGCTTTTGGTGAACTTTTGCGGAGATCTCCGAGAAATGTATAGCTACGAAAAACAGGTATTACCGAACGGGCTGAGGGTTCTATATATCCAGCTACCCCATATCCATTCAGTGGTGATGGCGGCCTACATTGGGGTAGGGTCTCGTTATGAGGCGGAAGAGGAGCTGGGTCTCACCCACGTCCTGGAACACATGCTCTTCAGGGGGACGAAGAGTTTTCAGAGTTCCCTTGAGCTCCTCCAGGCCGTGGACGATACGGGAGGGGAGATAGAGGCCTATACCTCCCCTGAGCACTCTGCCGTACTCCTCCAGGTCCATAGCAAGTATTGCCAGAAGGGGCTCAAGCTCCTGGGAGACGTAGTCCTGGGCGGGTGTTTCAGACAGGAGGACCTGGCGACCGAGAAGTTAATCATCCAGGAGGAGATTGGTCAGTTTATGGACAATAAGGGGGATTACATCTGCATTGATGACCTCTCTTACAACCTCATGTGGAAGACGGGCGCCCTGGATGCCTCCAGTTTCGGGGATAAAAAGACCGTTGAAAAGATTTCAAGGGAAGACCTGGAGAGACACTACTGTCGGTTCTTCGTACCGGAGAACATGGTCTTATGCATAAGCGGCAACTTTGATAGAAAAGAGACGGGGAAGTGGGTGGCTGATAGTTTTGGCCAGTTCCAGGGGAAATTGGAGGTGGAGAAACCCTTCCATGCAGTAGAGCAGAAGGCCCCAAAGATAGTTTTCAAGAGCACCCCTTCCAGGATGATATATCTGAAGTTGTGCCACAAGGCATATCCTTACAAACACCCTAAGGTGCTGATAATGTACCTGATTGCCGACGTCCTTGGGGGAGGCACAAGCTCAAGGCTCCTCTCTAACGTAAGGGAGCGGATGGGGCTGGTCTACGAGATTAGCTCCTTCCCCACACTCTTTTCAGACGTGGGTTCTGTGGACATCTACACCTACACCAAGAAGGCAAACCTTGAGAAGACGGTAAAGGCAATCGTGGAGGAGATCCATAAGCTGGTAAAAGATGGCATAACCCAGGAGGAGTTGAAGAGGACGGAAGAGAGGGTATTCAGCCAGATGCAACTTGCCATGGATAGTCCCCTGTCTATGGCCAGCTGGTTTGGGATAGAGGAACTGCTCATCAGCCCGGATAAACCAGAGAGGCCGGAGGTCCAATCGGAAAAGGTCCATAACATAAGGCTGGAAGAGATAGCGGAGGTGACAAAAGAAATCTTTGTCCCTGAGAAGCGCAACCTCGTGGCAGTGGGTTCCACCGGATGGCTGGAAAGGAAGAGGGTCAGGAGACTCTTAGGGTGATTAGGGAGTAGAATATAGAACTTAGAATAAGAACACCTACTTTTAACTTCAGAATCCCGATTACTGAATTCTTTCTTTCTAACCCCTGGCCTCTAACCCCTAATCCCTAGAAGCAGCCTTGTAGGGTGCGTCAAAACGCACCCTACTTTACTACGAAAAGTCGTTCCATATTAATCAATGTGTCGGATACGATACCTATGAGGTTCAACCACGCAAAAAACGGTCTTCAGGTCTTTTTCTGCATGCTTTTCCAATATCTTTTGTAGTTCACTGTGAACTCCGTTTATTGTTGATGGTGTAATCTTTAAATAAATCACCCCTGGGCACAGTTCTTTCTTGAGGAAGACTAGCATGCCAAAGTCCTTGTCCCGAGTTATAAATATCCTGCCTGTAGTTTTAGCCTTCTCTAATAACTCTTTGTCTGACGACCTGTGGAGTCCGAGTTCTTTAGCAGTCACAGCATCATGCCCAGTTCTCTTTAGAAAATCTACGGTTATTCTATACACATCATGGTCCGTTAAGATCTTCATCAGCTTGCTTTCGCATGGATTTCCTCTTTTCTAATCAAGTCCAGGGCATACTGAATACAGGCTCTGATATCTTCAATTTCCAAATCTGGATAGTAATTCTGGATAATCTCCTCAAAAGAGATCCCTTCTTGAACTAGCTCCAGCACATTATCAACGGTTATCCTTGTACCTGCTACATAGGGCTTACCAAAGTGCACCCCAGGATTAACCGTTATGCGAGTTCTATAGTCTTTCATACATACCTCCTGTTAGAGAGAACTCTCAATACGAAAAAAAATGGCGCCAGAGCCTCCCGCTTCAGGCGGGTACGCCATAGCCAAAAGGATACCACCAAGTCCACAGATGACGCAAGGGCTTTCTGAGGTGTCTAAGGAAAAAGGCGGGGTCTAACGCCCATTCGGACTTTTTCGCAGGCTATCCGCCTTAGGCTAAGCGGCTACGGTTTGCGGTTCTGTACGCCAAGCAGGGCGTAACCGTCTATTCAGACTCCACGCTGTAAGTAGGTATCTTCCCTGCCCTGAGCTGTGAGGCCAGGCCCGCAAGAAGGCCCGTCAACTCCCCCCTGTCCTTGAACAGACAACGTTCCCACAGGAGGGCGAACTCTTGGTGGAAGGTCTTTACAAGGCCAGGGTTCCTGGATATAAAGAAGGAGGCCTCCCCATTGAGGATGAGTCGCTTCCCGTACAGGACAAAGGATATCTTAGCCGGATTCTCCAGCACCCTTATCTCCAGTGCCCCAGGGTAATCCTGGAGGCGGTCTATCACCAACTCTAATTGGCTCACCCTCTCTTCCAGGGGGATGCTGTGGCACTTGCCCTTGCCCTGACAGTAGTCCATTATGGCGGGCAGGTAACATATCTCTTGACTTACGTAGCTGCCGGATTCAAATAGCTCTATCCGTTTCCTCCAGTGCCTCAGGTACTCCTCTATGTGGGGATTCCCACGCTGTTCCTCCAGTACTATGTTAGAGAACTCGGTACGGTGGATGCGGCTAAAGAAAGGGAGTACTGCCTTTCGCAACCCTACTACACCCGAGAAACTCCCCCGTATCTCTTCTTCCCACTCGTAGATGCTTTTGGCGATGTCTTCTGAAGTAGAGACTACCTGTACGTATTCCTCCGTGTCAAAGAGGCTGTCCATGCTGAGTCCAAACTGGATAGAGACATTATAGAGGGTCCTGGCCTTTGGAATCCTCAGGCCCTTTTCGTATTCATAAAGACTCTGTATCCTTGTAATCCCCACCCTCTTGCAGAACTCCTGGGCCGAGAGGTTATTCTTTTCCCTGAGTTTTCCGAGGTTTTTCCCTATCTGCAGGGCCAGGGGGTCTATGCTCAGCTTCTCTCTCACTGTCCTTCTTTCTTTAATTCTGCAGGTTCTTCTTTATCCATTCTGTAGGGGCGTATTGCAATACGCCCCTACGTCTTTCAACACCTTTGTTATTTAATTCTGCAGGTTCTTCTTTATTTCCTTCAGGAGTTCCTCCCTGCGAAACGGCTTCTCCAGGAAAGAGACGTTCCCCAAGGCCTTGGTACAGGCGTAAGAATCTTTCTTGAAGACCGTAGAGAAGATTACGGGGACGTCCTTTGAGTTGGGGTTCTTTCTAATCATGGCAAAGAGCCGGTCCCCCGTAGGTTCTTCCATTATTATGTCCAAAATTATAAGGTCATACTTCATATCTTGAACCCGTCGCAGACCTTCTTTGCCGCTGGAGGCAAAGGTAAGAATGTAGTCTTCATTCTTGAGTATCTCTTTGTAGAAGAGCTGCATGTCTGCGTCGTCTTCAACGATGAGGATTTCTTTAGACATATCAGTTTTTCTCCTTACTGGTGGCTACAGGCAGGGTGAAATGGAAGACAGCCCCTTTGTTCTTCCCCCCAGACTCTGCCCATATCTTACCTCCGTGGCCTTCCAAGATTTTCTTACACAAAGAGAGGCCAATTCCCGGCCCCACAAAGGCCGGACTTTCCTGGACAAAACGCTCAAAGACCCTGTCCAGGAGTGCCTTCTCCATACCCCTTCCTGTATCCGATACGGTTACCTCTACCTGTCCGGGTAAGACCCTGGCACTAATGGTGACGGCACCTTTATCAGTATATTTTATGGAATTATCCAGGAGGTTCATCACTGCATGGGACAGTTTTTCTCTATCTCCCAATAGTGGAGGTATCTCCTTGGGAAGGGAGACCAGGAGTTTGAGGGCCTTTTGTCCCGCCTCTTCTTCTATCTCCCTTATTGCACTGGTCAGCACCTCTCTCAGCACTACCTCTTCCTTCTTGAGCTTTACATGACCTGACTCCAGACTGGACAGGTCCAGGATGTTTTGTACTGAATGTTTAAGCCTGTAAAGGTTATTAAAGAGTGTGTGGTATATCTGCCGTCTTTGTTCCCCATCCGTCTCCCTCCCTTCTGTAAGGACTCTCTCAAAGAGTTGAAGGGTCATTTCCATCTTGGCCAGGGGGGTCTTCAACTCATGAGTCACGTCTCTCATGAGATTGTCCTTTATCTCTTCTATCTTCTTGGCCTCGGTAATGTCCCGGCAAAGGCATTCAAGGCAGACAATGTTTCCCCCCGCTTCCCTTACGGGATAGCTATCTTGAGAAAGCCATACAGTACGACCTTCCTTGTGAGAGATACGATATTCCAGATTCCTGGAAGAGGGGCTACTCCCATTCCAGACCATGGCAAGTTCAGCCTTTACCTTCCTTACGTCCTCAGGATAAATCAAG
>JASEHG010000062.1 GCA_030018855.1 Candidatus Brocadiaceae bacterium | reverse complement strand
TGTCATTCTGACCCGCCTGAAGCGGGGAAGAATCTCGTTACTAGACCCTTCGCTCCGCTCAGGGTGACATTTTAGAGATTCTATGTTTGTTTCACTCCCTTAGAATGATAATAGAATGATAATTGCATCTTTCTATACTATCGTTTGCATAATTGAGGTAATGAATTCGTAGGGACAGACCTTCAGGTCTGTCCAGGACAGGTCTAAAGACCTGTCCCTACGTTATTTTGCCGAGCAAACTCGGCCACTACAATTTTATTGGGCTTTTATCATCCCCAAAAACCTCTCAAACAGATACCCCGCATCATGCGGACCGGGGCTGGCCTCGGGGTGGTACTGGATGCTGAAGACTGGGAGGACCTTGAGTCTTAGCCCTTCTACGGAGCGGTCATTGAGGTTTATGTGGGTTACCTCTACTGGGCCGTGGGGCGTGTCCCTCCACCCCTCCCATCCCTCTACGGCAAAGCAATGGTTCTGGGTGGTAATCTCTACCTTGCGGGTGGAGAGGTCCATCACGGGATGGTTTGAACCGTGGTGGCCAAACTTTAATTTATAGGTCTTCAGTCCCAGGGCAAGGGCCAGGAGCTGGTGTCCGAGGCAGATTCCAAAGAGGGGCCTCTTCCCCAGGAGTTTCTTGATGTTCTTTATCATGTAGGGGACGCCTTCAGGGTCGCCAGGGCCGTTGGATACTAGTATCCCGTGAGGGTCTCTTGCCAGTACCTCGTCTGCCGGGGTCTGGGCAGGGACTACCAGTACCTCCAGACCTAGACCCGACAGGCTCCGCAGGATGTTGTATTTGACCCCGCAATCGTAGACCACCACACGCAGATTACCGTTCTTTTTGGTGGAGTCCCATAAGAAGGGGTTGCGGCAGGTGATTTCCTTTACCATGTCCCGCCCTACAAGGCTCGGGGTCGCCCTTATCTTTTTTGCTAGACTCTCCTGGTCAAAGTCCTCCGTGGAGATTATACCTTCCTGGGCGCCATGGTCTCTGAGGTGGCGGGTAAGGGCTCGTGTGTCCGCCCCCTGGATACCTACGATACTGTGGACCTTGAGGAGGGTATCTAGACTTGCCCTGGAACGCCAGTTACTGGGGTAAGGGCAGTATTCCTTTACGATAAAACCGTGGGGGTACAGGCGGTGGGATTCATTGTCTTCCAGGTTTACCCCATAATTGCCTATGAGGGGATAGGTCATGGTTACCATCTGGCCCTGGTAGGAGGGGTCTGTAAGGACCTCCTGGTAACCGGTCATTCCTGTATTAAAAACTACTTCCCCCTTTGCCTCACCCTCAGCTCCGAAGGACCATCCTTCAAAAAGGGCGCCGTCCTTAAGCGCCACCACTGCCCTTTTTTTCATGATTTATCTTAAAAGGAATCTTTTAGGCCATCCTACTCCCACCAGACCGATATGTCAAGGGAAGTTTACCTGAACCAGGGGTCAGGGAATGGGGTGTAGGGGGTAGCAGGATAAAAGCTTGTTACTCCTGAACCCCTGCACCATGGGCGTTGAAAAACGGCGTAAAAGGGGATAACATGCTCCTGCTATGAATCGTATGGGACGAGTTGGCCATGTTACCCTTGCCTTACTGCTCTTACTCCTGATAGCCAGGGGGGGTCTGGGGGAAGGGAGGTGCCGGGTACTCTTTGACGCTGGTCATGGCGAGAGTGCAGGTAGACATGCGGATTGGGTAATAGATGACGATATTCCTGTACCCAGGCCAAGTGACCCTAAAGTCCCAGAGGAATGGTCTGGTGGCATCTCCTCCTGGGCCTACGGGCTTTACAGGACAGGGAGGTACGAGGTGGAGAGTACCAAGGGGTCTTTGACCTTTGGTAACGCCCACAATCCACAGGATTTGTCTGGCTACGGCGTCCTTGTCCTTTGTGAACCTAACAAGGCCCTTGCCCCCTCAGAACTCCAGGCTATCGTAGCTTTTGTCAGGGGAGGGGGAGGTCTCTTTCTTGTGGCAGACCACTTCGGCTCGGATAGGGATAACGACGGTATAGACTCTACCGGAATCTTTAATCAATTAGAGGAGGTGACGGGGATACATTTTCAGGGAAAGGGAGAGACCAATGCCTGGCTGAAAGGTGGATATTATACCTCCAACTTTTGTTCATTAACTGATGGGGAGGACTATCCCATCTTCCAGGGCCCATTTGGGGTGGTGAAGAGGGTGTACCTGCATGGCTTCGGGACCATGAGCACCTTGAAACACCTTAATACAAGTGCGAGAGGGCATGTCTGGATGAATAGTTCCGCTCAGACGGGGCAAGACATTGTCTTTGCCACCTCCAGGTCAGGTCGGGGGAGGATAGCCGCCCTTTCTGATAGTACCCCTGCCGACGACGGCACCACGCTGACCCCAGGCAAGCAACTTTACAATGGCTGGCTTAGAGAGGGTGCCCAGAATAATTGGCTCATCCTTAACACCACAGAGTTCCTGACAAAGAAAGGAAGAGAATGAAGACAGGGATACAAAAAGGTTTACTTATTCTAATGCTTTTGTGGTCCTCTTTATTTCCACCCCTTTTAGCCCAGGAGAGGCGGCCCGGGAGACTGTTTCCCCCTGAAAAGATGTCAGTGCTGGAGGGACCCAGGGATTGGCAGGATGCAGAGGAGGTGATGGACAAGTTGGGGATAAAAAGGGGTGATATTGTGGCGGACATAGGAGCGGGGGCAGGCTATTTTACCCTCCCAATGGCCCAGAGGGTGGGGGCTGAGGGGCTGGTCTATGCAGAAGACGTCCAGCAGGCGATGGTGGACTATCTCTCCAAAAAGATAGAAACCCTTGAACTGAGGAACATCAGGGTAGTGATGGGGAGACCAGATAACCCCACCCTCCCCGAGGACTCTCTTAACCTGGCACTCCTGGCGAACACCTACCATGAGGCAGGGATGCCTCTATTGCTGTTAGAAAATATCAGAAAGGAATTGAAGATTGGGGGGAGGTTAGTTATCATTGATTGGGACCCGGAGAAGGAATCTCCCATAGGCCCACCACTACAGGAGAGGGTACCTGAGGATACGGTTATAAAAGAGGCAGGGCAGGCGGGCCTTGGTCTATCAGAGAGGCAACGATTTATGCCTTACCACTATTTTCTTGTATTCAAAAAGAAATAGTGGTGCGATCGTACAACCTGGCCTAAAATACAAAAGGGTTTGCTATATCTTATTGCTTTGACATCCTCCCCGCCTTTTCATATAATAACTTGTAGCAAAGAGAGACGTCCTTTGTTATAAGACTAGCAATAGACTCTAGTTAGAAGTATCATGGAAAAAAAGCCACAAAAAAAGTTAAAACCTAACAAGACCACCTTTTCCATCGGCTATCTCTTCCTCTTTCTCCTGGTGATGTATGCCTTGCAGATGATGGTCTCACCGAGGGCAGAAGAAATCACCTATACCCAGTTCAAGGAGTATCTAAGGAATGGGGACATAGTGGACGTAACGGTGAGTCTTGATTTAATTAGAGGGCATTACCGGAAACCAGCGGCTGAGGGGGTGGGTTTTGAGGAGGTGGCCTTTGCCACTGTATCGGTTCAGGATACAAAGCTGGTAGAAGAGCTTGAGGCGAGGCACATAAGCTTTAAGGGGGAGACAGAGAATACTTTTTTAAAGACCTTTCTTATGTGGTGGTTTTTCCCCCTGGCCATGATGGCTGTTGGATGGTTCTTCATATTCAGACGTATGGGTGGGGTAGGTGCCCCCTTTATGTCCTTCGGGAAGGCCAAGATAAAGCTCTACGCCGAGAGTGATTCCGAGAAGGTTACCTTTGCCGACGTAGCTGGCTGTGACGAGGCAAAGGAGGAGCTAAAAGAGGTCATAGACTTCCTCAGCAACCCGGAACGCTTTCAGAAACTAGGTGGGAAGATACCCAAAGGGGTACTCCTCATTGGCCCCCCTGGGACTGGCAAGACCCTGCTGGCCAAGGCGGTGGCGGGAGAGGCAGACGTGCCTTTCTTTTCCATCAGCGGTTCAGACTTTGTGGAGATGTTCGTCGGAATGGGGGCCGCCAGGGTGCGTGATATGTTTGAGCAGGCCAAGGAGAGGGCCCCTTGTATAGTCTTTATAGACGAGATAGATAGTGTGGGAAGACAGAGGGGGACGGGACTGGGTGGCGGCCACGATGAGAGGGAACAGACCCTCAATCAACTCCTCGCTGAGATGGATGGTTTCTCTTCCAAGAAGGGTGTGATTATTATGGCGGCCACTAACCGTCCGGATGTCCTGGACGTGGCCCTCCTCAGGCCGGGGCGCTTTGACCGTCAGATTACCGTGGATAGGCCGGACCTCCTGGGCAGGGAGGCCATCCTGAACGTCCACAAAAGGAACGTCAAACTTGCCCCAGACGTTGACCTGAAGGTTGTTGCCAAGCGCACCCCTGGTTTTTCTGGTGCTGACCTGGCTAATGTGGTGAATGAGGCCGCCCTCCTGGCGGCCAGGCGGGATAAAGAGGCGGTGGAGATGCCAGAGTTTGAGGATGCCATTGATAGGGTTATTGCCGGTCCGGAGAGGAAGAGCCGTGTCATGAGCGAGGAGGAGAAGAGGACCGTGGCCTATCACGAGTCTGGGCATGCCCTTATTGCGGCTTTCTTGCCCCATGCGGATCCTGTGCACAAGGTCTCTATCATCCCCAGGGGTACCGCCGCACTGGGTTACACCCTCCAGCTCCCTACAGAAGACAGGTATCTGACCACTGAATCTGAGATAATGGACACCCTGTGCGTACTACTGGGGGGCAGGGCGGCTGAATCAATGGTCTTCGGGGAGGTATCCACGGGGGCCCATAACGACCTGGAAAAGGTCACCAGACTGGCCAGGGATTACGTATGCAGGTTCGGCATGAGCGCCAAGCTAGGGCCTCAGACCTTCGGGAGACAGTCGGGGAACATCTTCCTGGGCCACGATCTGGTACAAGAGAAAGAATATAGCGAAAAGACCGCTATCCTGATTGATGAGGAGGTATCCAGGATCGTCAGGGAGGGCTACGATAAGGCCTACAAACTCCTTTCCGATAACAAGGACAAGCTTGAACTGCTCGCCCGCAAACTGGAGGAGAGGGAACTCCTGGACGGGGAAGAGGTGGTGGAGCTCCTTGGGGTAAAAAAGGAAAAAAGAGGCCAGGAGAAGCAGACCGTGGGCATCACCTTGTCTGAAAATAAATAGGCAGTAGCCGCAGGTCATGCCTGAGGCAGATTCGCCTCTGGCGAACTTTAGCCTGCGTTAAACGCAACCTAAAGGTTGCGGCTACCTGGCTTACTGTCTACTCCCCAGGCGGAATGTGATATGAAGTCATTCCGGGTCTTAGAAACCCTTGACATCTCCAGAAAAGAATTCTTGGTCCTCTGCATACTCTTTTCTACCCTCTTCGCAGGGATTTTGTTAAAGTATTTCCTGGACTCCCATATAGGTTCTGAAGACATAAAAATACTCCGTCAGGACCTTCAGGAAACAAGACTCCAGCTGGACGTTAATTCTGCAGAGTGGTATGAGCTTATGGCACTCCCTAAGATTGGAGAGAAGAAGGCCAGGGCCATCGTAGAATACCGTAAGAAATACGGACCCTTTAGCAGTACGGAAGACCTCCTCAAGGTAAAAGGCATAAGTCCTGAAGTACTGGAAGAGATAAGGGGATACTTGAGAGTAGCTAGTAGCCAGTAGACAGGTAGCCGCAGGTTTTAGCCTGCGAGACGCTTGACAGGAGACAGGGAACGGGGACGTGGCAGAATTCAAGTTGGTATCCAATTTTAGGCCCAGGGGCGACCAGCCTAAGGCGATTAAGAAACTTGTAGAGGGGTTCCTTTCGGAGTGGCAGGGCCACTCCCGTCAAAGGCGATGTCAGACCCTGCTTGGGGTAACGGGTTCGGGGAAGACCTTTACAATGGCCAACGTCATCCAGGCCCTGGGGAAACCCACCCTGGTCATGTCCCATAATAAGACCCTGGCCGCCCAGCTTTATAGTGAGTTCAAGGAGTTCTTCCCGCACAATGCGGTCCGATACTTTGTGAGCTATTACGACTATTATCAGCCAGAGGCCTACATACCCCAGAGAGACATCTACATAGAAAAGGAGGCCACCGTAAACCCGGAGCTTGACCGCCTCCGCCTGGCCGCTACCAGTGCCCTGATGAGCCGAAAAGATGTCATAATAGTCTCCAGCGTCTCATGCATCTACGGCTTAGGCTCCCCTGAGGAATATCAAGAGATGTACATCCCGCTCCGCAAGGGTGAAGAGATAGAGAGGAACAAATTCCTCAGAAAATTGGTAAACATCCAGTATGAGAGGAACGACCTGGGCCTTGAGCGGGGTGCCTTCAGGGTGAGGGGCGACGTGGTGGAGGTGTATCCGGCCTATGAGGAATGGGGCTACAGGATAGAGTTCTTTGGGGACGAGGTGGACAGACTATCGGTGATAGACCCGACCACAGGGGAGGTGCTCAGCCAGGAACAGGTACTGGATATCTACCCTGCCAAACACTTTGTTATGCCAGAGGGCAAGATAGGAGGGGTAGTGGACTCCATTGAGAAGGAGCTGGTGGCATGGTTAGAGGTCCTTCGTTCCAGGGGGAAACACCTGGAGGCCCAACGCCTTGAGGCCAGGACGCGTTACGATATGGAGATGCTTATGGAGACCGGCTACTGCCATGGCATTGAAAATTACTCCCGCCACCTCAGCGGTAGGGCCCCAGGGGAACCACCTTATACCCTTATAGATTACTTCCCTGAAGGCTTCTTCTGCATCGTGGACGAGTCCCACGTCACCGTCCCCCAGATAGGGGGCATGTACAATGGGGACCAGGCCAGGAAGAAGACCCTGGTTGAGTATGGGTTCCGCCTCCCCTCCGCCCTGGATAACCGCCCCTTAAAGTTTGAGGAGTGGGAGGGTAAGACCCACCAGTTGCTATACGTCTCAGCTACCCCGGGCCCTTATGAGCTAGAAAGGTGTGAGGGAGAGATAGTGGAACAAATTATAAGACCTACGGGTCTACTGGACCCAATTATCCACGTAAGGCCCGCTGGCACCCAGGTAAAAGACCTCATGGAACAAATCCGCCAGAGGGTAGGAAAGGGAGAGAGGGTGCTGGTCACCACCCTTACCAAACGTCTGGCAGAAGATCTGAGCGAGTACATACAGGAAGAAGGGCTTAAGGGGATGTATATCCACTCGGAACTGGACGCCTTTGAGAGGGTGGAAATCCTGCGTGATTTGAGACTCGGCAGGTTTGACGTGGTAGTGGGCGTCAACCTCCTCAGAGAGGGTCTGGACCTCCCGGAGGTCTCCCTGGTAGCCATTATGGACGCCGATAAGGAGGGCTTCCTCCGCTCCGAGACCTCTTTGATACAGACCATCGGCCGTACCGCCAGAAACGTCAATGCAGAGGTTATACTTTATGCAGACCAGGTAACCTCCTCCATGCAGAGGGCCATGGACGAGACCCGACGCAGGAGAAAGCTACAGATGGAGTACAACAAGAAGCACGGCGTCACCCCCCGGACAATTAAAAAGGAGATTAGGAAGGGCATTGAGGAGGAGGTGGCGGCCAAGAGGTATGCCAGGGAGGTAGTGGCCGAGACGGAGGAAGAGTACGTTACGGTGGAGTACATTAACGACCTGAAGGAGGAGATGCGGGAGGCCGCCGCCAGGCTGGATTTTGAGAAGGCCGCCGCACTCAGGGATAAACTCCATGCCCTTACTACAGGGGCCAGTAAACAGGTAACAGGGAACAGGTGACAGGGAACAGGTGAAGACTTGTCCCCTTCTTTTATGGGGATGATGCTTGCATGTTGGAACCCATTGACCTGAAAGAGATAGACCAGCTCATAAAGATGGCCATAAAGGAGGACATCGGCGGTGGTGATGTTACCACCGACAGTCTTGTCCCTGAGTGGCAGACGGCCAGGGGGGAGATAATGGCCAAAGAGACTGGGATTGTGGCTGGACTTCCTGTGGCCAACAGGGTCTACCAGCGCATCAACAAGAAGGTCTCCTTTAACCCCAGGGTGGAAGAGGGCGCCAGGGTGTTGCCTGATAGGGTACTGGCGGAGGTCTCTGGCCCCGCCAGGGGCATCCTATCTGGAGAACGTGTGGCCCTCAACTTTATCCAGAGGCTCTCAGGGATAGCTACCCTTACCTCTCTATTTGTAGAGAAGATTAAAGATTATCATGCCAGAATCTACGACACCCGGAAGACGGTCCCTGGGTGGAGAAGTCTGGAAAAGTACGCCGTAAGGGTAGGCGGGGGGCTGAACCACCGGATGGGGCTTTATGACCAGGTACTCATCAAGGATAATCACCTTATGGCCCTGGAGGCTGGGAAGGAACTGGCTAAAGGCGTACGACTGGCCAGGGAGAAGGCCCCCCAGTGGATGTTAATAGAGGTAGAGGTGAAGACCCCGGAAGAACTGGAGGAGGCCATTGCCGCAAGACCGGACATCATACTCCTGGACAATATGACTGTGGAAGAGATAGCAAAGGCCGTGAAAAGCATCCGCCAGATCAACCCCCTCCATCCCCCGATGGTAGAGGTGTCCGGGGGGGTTACCCTGGAAAACGTAGAGGCCATTGCCAGGACCGGGGTGGACAGGATTTCCGTGGGCGCCCTCACCCACTCCGCAAAGGCGTTGGATATATCGTTGGAGATGTAGTGGTGGCATAGAGAGATTTATAGTGTACAATATGCTTTTAAGTTCTTAACAGAAGAGACTGGTATGAGAAAAAAGGCTATAGAAAAAATTCTGGCACTAATAGACAACCTGCCTGAAAAAAAGCTGGGATCCTTAGTAGATTACGCTGAGTACCTGAGAGAAAAGGAGGATGTATTTACAGAAGACGAAAAGATACTTATCAGGAAGGCCAGAAAGGAGGCCGTACAGGGGAAGGGTGTAGAGTGGCGGAAGATAAAGAAGGCCAATGTATAGGGTTATCCTACAAAGGCAGGCCGAGAGGTATTACAGGCGTGCCGATAAGACCACTGCCCGAAGGCTGGATAAATGCTTTAGCGAGCTAGAAAAAGACCCTTATTCAAACACCAGGGCTTTGAAAGGGGAATTCAAGGGTCTACACAGGTTGAGGATAGGGAATCTTAGGGTTATTGTAGGGATAAATAGTGATACAAGGATTGTCAATGTCCTTGCCATACTGCCAAGAGGGGATATTTATAAGACACGGTAACACCCTAAGAAGAACCTGGATATATCATTGGAGATGTAGAAATGTAGGGGCAGACCTATGTGTCTACCCCTCCCGTGTCTACCCAAAATAGCAGGGCGAACATCCGCCTGAGGCGGATTCGCCCCTACTCCAGTTCCTCCATCTCTGCCCTGGGGCTGCGCATCATAAGGTCGCTTACGGCCTGGCGGGGGTCTTTATCCTCATAAAGGATCTGGTATATCTCCTCAGAGATGGGCATCTCTACCTTATGTCTCTTGGCCAGTAATTTTACGGAGCGGGTGGTATAAATGCCTTCGGCCACCTGTTCCATCCCCTCCAGTATATTCTTTAGCCTTCGGCCCTTTCCTATTTGTTCCCCCACGGAGCGGTTTCTGCCGTATCTGCTTACACAGGTGGTGATGAGGTCTCCCAGCCCGGTTAGACCAGAAAAGGTGGCCCGTCTGGCACCCATCTTTACCCCAAGCCTGGCAATTTCAACCAGTCCCCTGGCAATGAGTGCGGCTTTGGTATTGTCCCCGAACCCCATGCCGTCACATATCCCGGCGGCGATGGCAATGACGTTCTTTACTGCCGCCCCCACCTCCACGCCCACCGTGTCCGGGTTAGTGTAGACCCTGAAACGTTCAGTGGTGAAGATATGCTGGACCTCTTTAGCCAGGGCCTGTCTCCTGGAGGAGGCCACTACCGTGGTGGGCAGGTCCCTGGCTACTTCTTCGGCATGGCTTGGTCCCAGGAGGAGGG
>JASEHG010000061.1 GCA_030018855.1 Candidatus Brocadiaceae bacterium | reverse complement strand
GGTGCAGGAGGGGGATTCAGGGGGGGATTTAGACTACTGGACATGCTCAAATTAGAGGGCCTCTTTAGTTATTACCCCGATATGAGCGTAAAGCGGATGCTTCTTTGGGATGTCCCAATAAACCGCAAATTTGTCTTCACTGACGGGAACGGGAGAGGATTTATGTCCAGGATGAAACTGGGTTTTACGCCCTTCAAAAAACGGAAGAACCTGGAAGTGGAAGCTGGTTACCAGTATATGCAGTTTGAACAGCATGGGGGACAGGGTAAGGTATACAGGTTTAGCGATGGTGCCTCAGACGCCAGTGATAACTGGGAACGGGCCAGGAGTATCCGTGACGGCTTCTTTGGAGGTGGGACAGTAAGGTGGTGAGCAGACATCCAGCCTTCGGATAGAAAGTAGATTCTTTAGGCATTTTTGGCTGGAAAGTAATATCCGAACCCTTGTCCAAAGGTCGTATAAAAAAGACTTGACAATAGTCTCCTTTTTATGTATCTTTTTGTTAGGTAAAGACTCACCGGTTTACTAAAACCTAGTACCAAGAGTAACCCTTCCTGGGAAAATCATTCATAATCCTTAATAGGTTTTGCTTATAGTTTTGCACAACATTTAGGTTCGCTTTGCTCACTACAAACTTTAGGGGTGGAAGGGACGCATCCAGTTATAGCATGCCATAGGTCATGTCATGCCTAAGGCAGATCCGCCTCTGGCGGACCTGAGGCAGATTCGTCTCCGGCGAACAAATCGGCCTTTGGCGTATCTGAGGTAGATTTGCCAGGCCCTGCCCTGATCCGCCTGGGCGGAGAAGGGATTGTGGCAAACCCCGACTAATGTGCCTTTGAAGAGACATCTCTCCCACAGCCTTTCCATGTCCGCCTGAGGCGGATTAGTTCCGCCCAAAAGGCTTGTCCTGAGCGGAGCCGAAGGATGGCGGATTTGCAACTTTGGCAAACTTTCCTAGAGCAGGGGTGGGGTTACCCTTTTCACAGAGTAGGGGCGGGGTAACCCCGCTACTACGGAGCCCACTAATCGGCAGACACGATTGGGCAGAGCTTGCAGGGGCAATTCATGAATTGCCCCTACGGAAGAAGTAAAAGGCACACAAATGCCGGAGAGGTTTTTCATAATAGACGGGCACTCTCAAAGTTACCAGGCCTATTATGCTATTTCAGACTTAACAAGCCCAAAGGGTGTACCCGTAAATGCCGTATATGGTTTTACTAATATGCTAAGGAGGCTTCTGAAGGAGCAGAGGCCAGAATACCTTGCGGTTGTATTTGACTCAGGTGCCCCTACCTTCCGCCATGCGCAGTACAGTGCCTATAAGGCCCATAGAAAGGAGACCCCCGACGACTTTTCTATACAGATACCGTTCATTCACAAGGTCTTAAGGGCCTACAACATACCTATATATGTATGCGAGGGGTACGAGGCAGATGACCTTATAGGCACCGTTGCCAGACAGGTCGCAGAGAGGGGCTTAGACGTCTATATTATTACCGCAGATAAAGACCTGGAACAACTTATAGCCCCTCACGTAAAGATTTATAACGCTAGAAAAGATATGCTCTTAGACTTGGAGACCCTCAAGAGGGAAAAGGGTATCACCCCAGAACAGGTAACCGACCTGCTGGCCTTGACAGGGGACAGTATAGATAACATCCCTGGCGTGCCTGGGATAGGCCCGAAGACTGCACTGGAACTCCTACACCGTTTCGGCTCTCTGGAGGCCGTACTGGACAACGTTGACAGCATCAAGGGGGGTAAGCGTGAAGAAAGGCTCAGGGAAGGGCTAAAGACCTTTACAGACCAGGCAAGATTTTCTAAGAGACTGGTTACCATTGATACCCATGCCCCGGTGGAGTTGGACCTGGGGGCCTGCCGCAGAGACGGGGAGGATGAGAAGGAACTCCGAGATTTGTTCTCCGAACTCGGCTTTAAGACCTTTCTTGCCCAGATGGGCCCGGCCGCGGACAAGAAAGAGGTTGACTACCGTATTATAAATACCCCGCAAGGGTTTAGTGCCTTCATGGAGGAGTTAAAGAAGACGGATGAGTTTGCCCTGGATTTGGAGACTACCAGTTTGCAGGTTACAGAGGCCAGGATAGTGGGACTATCATTCTCCTGGAAGGAAGGGCAGGGGCGGTATCTTCCCCTCATGGCACCCCTGGGGGAGACACCACTTGACCCCAATGCCCTGGAAGAACTGA
Source organism: Candidatus Brocadiaceae bacterium (assembly GCA_030018855.1). Classification (GTDB taxonomy): domain Bacteria; phylum Planctomycetota; class Brocadiia; order Brocadiales; family Bathyanammoxibiaceae; genus 2-12-FULL-52-36. Next base: position 7,735 of record JASEHG010000061.1, on the reverse strand, counting down.
GGCCCCTCCTGGAAGACCCAAAAATAAAGAAGATAGGACAAAACCTTAAATACGATTACGCAGTCTTGAGGAATTACGAGATAAGACTTAAGGGCATCTATTTTGATACGATGATAGCCTCTTACCTCCTGAGTCCCACCAGGAGACGCCACAACCTGGACGAGCTGGCCATGGAATACCTGTCCCACCCCACGACACCTATCACTGAACTTATAGGCCACGGAAAGGCCCAACTTACCATGGATAAGGTAGAACTTCATAAGATAGCCAATTATGCCTGTGAGGACGCAGACATAGCCTATCGCCTGGCCGGGGTCTTTCGCCCACTACTGGAAAAGGAAGGGCTGTCAAAACTATTTGAGGAGGTAGAGATACCCCTCCTTACCGTACTTGCAGAGATGGAGTACACAGGGGTAAGGATTGATACCCGTCTCCTTAAAGAGATGTCCTCCTCTCTGGAAAAGAGACTGGAATCCCTGGAGGTGGACATCTTCAGACATGCTGGCGAACGCTTTAACGTGGACTCTCCCAAACAGATAGCCCGTATCCTCTTTGAAAAGCTGGGGCTAGAACCCACCAGACGCACCAAGACGGGGCCCTCTACGGTGACAACGGTGCTGGAAGCCCTGGCAAGAGAACACCCACTCCCCGCCCTCCTGGTGGAACATAGACAGTTGAGCAAGTTGAAATCTACCTATATAGATGCCCTACCCAGGACCGTGAGCAATGGCCGGGTACATGCCTCTTTTAACCAGACGGTTACTGCTACGGGCAGGCTATCCTCCAGCGAGCCCAACCTACAGAACATACCCATAAGGACTGACGTGGGCAGACAGATACGGCGTGCCTTTATCCCATCTCAGGAGGGCCTTGTCTTTCTGGCCCTGGACTATTCTCAGATAGAACTCAGAATCCTGGCCCATTATTCAGAAGACCCTGCCATGTTGAAGGCCTTCCAGGAGGACCAGGACATACACGCCTGGACGGCCTCCCGGCTCTATGGGGTAGAGGCAGGGCAGGTGAATCCTGAGATGAGGCGTACGGCGAAGGCGGTAAATTTTGGCATCATATACGGTCTCTCCCCCATGGGTTTATCCAGGGAACTGGGTATATCCATAGAAGAGGCCAAAAGTTTTATAGAGGCCTATTTTAATCTCTTCCGTGGGGTCAGGCATTTCAGGGAGACGGCCCTCCTTGAGGCCAGAGAGAAGGGTTGGGTCAGTACCCTTTTAGGCAGGAAGCGTCCCATACCTGGCATAAACTCCTCCAATAAGCAGAAGAGGGGTGCGGCGGAGAGGGTGGCAATAAATACCATAATCCAGGGTTCTGCCGCTGACCTGATAAAGGTGGCCATGGTCAGGGCCCACAGGCGTTTGGAAGAGATAGGTTTACGGGCAAGACTCCTCATCCAGATACATGACGAACTCCTCTTTGAATTGCCAGAGGGAGAGCTAGCCACCACTACCCACGTCCTCCAGGAAGTGATGACCCAGGCGATTTCTCTGCGGGTGCCAATAAGGGTCAACGTCAAGGTAGGAAAAAATTGGATGGAGGTGGAGTAGGACAGTTGTCAGTTGTCGGTTGTCAGTGAACTGACAACTGAAGACTGGCAACTGGAAACCGCATGAGACCCAGGGTTATAGGGATTATGGGTGGTGTTTTGTAGCCGCAGGCTTTAGCCTGCGAGACATAAAGAAGCATGAAACCCAGGGTTATAGGGATTATGGGTGGTGTTGCTAGTGGTAAGAGCATGGTGGCAGAGATGCTGGGTTCGCTTGGGGCAGAGGTAATCCATGCCGATGAGATGGCCCACGAACTCCTTGAAAAGCCAGAGATAAAAGAGAAGGTATTAGAAAGGTGGGGAAAGGGGCTTTTGGGGGGAGAGGGAAAGGGAGAGGGGGAAGGAAAGATAGACCGTGGGAAATTGGCCAGTATCGTATTCTCCAACGGGGAGGCCCTGAAAGAACTGACCAATCTACTCCACCCGCCAATCCTGGAGTCCATCCGGAGGCTTGTCCTTGAGCGGAGCGAAGGAGAGGTGGACAGGAAGGAAAAGGAATCTATACCCCTGGTTATAGATGCGGCCCTCCTGTTGGAGACAGGGCTAGACGAGGCTTGTGACCTGTTGGTTTTCGTGGAGGCAAGACCTGAGGTAAAAGAAGAAAGGTCCAGGCTCAAGGGATGGTCCCGTGGGGAAGTCCAGCGGCGGGAGGGCTTTCAAGCCCCTGAGTCCCAAAAGAAAAAGAAGGCCCACGTTGTGATAAACAACGACTCCTCAAAGGAGGAGACTTTTAGACAAGTAAAGGATTTTTGGCAAAAGTTAGTTTTATAAGTTACTTGGAGGAACATTATGGCTGTTAAGAAGACGAGTGTAGCAGAACAAGCAGTGGTTGAAGAGCCTAGGAAGGCGGCCGAAAAGGCAGAAAGGGCCGAAAAGGCAGAAAGGAGTGAGAGGACAGAGAGGGTAGAGAAAAAAGAGGAACTTAACATAAGACAGCTCCAGAAGATGACCATAAAGGAGCTTCAGGATCTGGCCAAAAAGGAAGGTGTGAAGGAGTGTCATGGACTGAAGAAACAGGAACTCATCTTCAAAATCCTGAAGGACAGGGTTACCCAGAACGGTCTTATGTACGGAGAAGGGGTGGTGGAGGTACTGCCAGAGGGTTTTGGCTTCCTGCGCTCTCCTGACTACAGTTACCTCCCAGGGCCAGATGACATATACATCTCCCCCTCCCAGATACGGAGGTTCGGGATAAAGACAGGGGTCACTGTCTCCGGGCAGATACGCCCCCCGAAGGAAGGGGAGAGGTACTTCGCCCTGCTGAAGGTAGAGGCCATTAACTTTGAAGACCCAGAAGTCATGGCAGAACGGGTGCTATTTGATGACCTCACCCCCCTTCATCCTGATGAAAGGCTTCTGCTGGAGACCACACCAGAGGAAATCAACATGAGGGTAATGGACCTCATTACCCCCGTAGGGAAGGGCCAGAGGGGACTCATTGTCTCCCCACCCAGGGCAGGCAAGACCGTCCTCCTGCAGAAGATAGCCAACGCCGTGAGCAAAAACCATCCAGAGGTCTATCTCATCATCCTCCTCATAGACGAGAGACCTGAAGAGGTAACCGAGATGGAGCGGGCGACCACTGCAGAGGTTGTAAGCTCAACCTTTGACGAACCGGCCAGCCGGCACGTCCAGGTGGCAGACATGGTACTGGAGAAGGCCAAGAGGATGGTGGAGTATGGTAAGGACGTATTGATACTCCTTGACTCCATAACCCGACTGGCCAGGGCCTATAACACAGAGGTACCCCACAGCGGGAAGATACTCTCCGGCGGTATAGACGCCAACGCCCTCCAGAAGCCCAAGCGGTTCTTCGGAGGTGCCAGGAACATTGAAGAGGGTGGGAGTCTGACCATTATAGCCACGGCCCTCATTGATACCGGTAGCAGGATGGACGACGTAATCTTTGAAGAGTTTAAGGGTACCGGCAATATGGAGCTTCACCTGGATAGACGTCTGGCTGACCGCAGGCTCTACCCTTCAATTGACATTACCCGCTCCGGGACCCGTAAGGAAGAGCTCCTACTAGACCCAGAGGAACTCAAGAGGGTCTGGCTCCTTAGAAAGGTACTCAACGAGACCAACCCAGTGGAGGCTATTGAACTCCTCAAGAGCCGCTTAGCCAAGACCAGGACTAATGCAGAGTTTCTGATGAGCTTTAGCCTCTAGGTCAAACTAGGGGTTAGGGGATAGGGATTAGGGAACAGCAATAAAAATTCAAATGCCAAAATCCAAATGACAAATAGAATCCAGTTGGCATTTGGGCTTTGAAATTTGGATTTTGTATTCCCTAACCCCTGACCCCTAACCCCTAGCCCCTGACTTTGAGGTAAGATATACCATCAGGATGGAGACGTCGGCAGGGGATACCCCTGAGATGCGGGCGGCCTGGCCCAGAGAAGCAGGTCTTATCTCAAGGAGCTTTTGACGGGCTTCCTTCCTTAGCTCAGGGATTTCCTGATAATCCAGCCAGGGAGGGAGGCTCCAGGATTCCATCTTCTTGAACTTCTCTACATGGGCCATCTGCCTCTGGATGTAGCCCTCGTATTTTACTCCTATTTCTACCTGTTCCTTTACCCCGGGAGGGAGTCCCTTTTCTCTAAGAGAGGGGTCTATTGCCAGCAATCTTGCAAAGTCTACTTCAGGCTTCCTGAGAAATTTCTCCAGACTCTGCCCTTCATAGAGGGTATTCTGCAGATACGCCCTGGTCCAGGCAATTAAGGATTCCTTCTCCTCCAGGGACTTCCACTGCCCCTCTGGGATAAGCCCAAACTTATATCCGTACTTCATGAGGCGCCTATCGGCGTTATCCTGTCGTAGTATAAGCCTGTACTCGGCCCTGGAGGTGAACATGCGGTAAGGTTCCTGTGTCCCCTTGGTTACCAGGTCGTCAATGAGCACCCCTATGTAGGCCTCTGAACGGTCCAGTACGAACCCTCCCTCGCCCCGTAGCCTCAGGGCCGCATTGATACCTGCCATTATCCCCTGGGCGGCGGCCTCCTCGTAACCAGACGTGCCGTTTATCTGCCCGGCCAGAAAGAGGTTTTCAACCAGCTTTGTCTCCAGTGTGGGCTTAAGCTGGGTGGGAGGTACGAAGTCGTACTCTATGGCGTAACCATAGCGGATTATCTCCGCCGCCTCCAGCCCCCGTATAGAACGCACCAGTCGTTCCTGTACGTCACATGGGAGGCTGGTGGCGATGCCGTTACAGTACGTCTCCAGGGTATCCAGCCCCTCTGGCTCAAGGAATATCTGGTGTTGTCCCTTATCGGCGAAGCGGACTATCTTGTCCTCTATGGAGGGGCAATAGCGGGGGCCCACGGCCTTTATCTGACCGGTGTAGAGTGGCGCCCTGTGGAGGTTTTCCCTGATTATCTTGTGGGTCTCGGCATTGGTGTAAGTAATATAGCAAGGAACCTGTGGGTGGCAGGGCCATTCCCGACCCTTCTCGGTTGAAAAAGAGAAGGGCTGGGGTTCAACGTCCCCCCACTGTTGTTGAAGACCCTCAAAATTTATGGTCCTGGCATTGAGCCTGGGAGGGGTGCCAGTCTTGAGGCGTCCCACCTCAAAACCCAGCGCCCTGAGGGAATCTGATAGTCCCTGGGCCGAGGGCTCCCCCGTCCTACCCCCTGGTCTCTTGCTCTCCCCTATGTGTATAAGCCCTTTCAGGAAGGTGCCGGTGGTAAGGATGACCGCCCGGGCCTTGTAATGTGTCCCCGTCTGCCCTGCTACCCCAATGGCCTTTCCATTCTCTACCAACAAGGACTCTGCCACGTCCTGGCGGATGGACAGATTTTCCTGGGACTCCAGGCGGCGCTTCATCTCTTTTTGATAGAGTCGCTTATCGGCCTGTGCCCTCGGACTGCGTACGGCTGGGCCCTTTTTGGTGTTGAGCATGTGGAACTGGATGGCCGTGGCGTCAGTGCCCCTGGCCATCTCACCCCCCAGGGCATCTATCTCCCTGACCAACTGCCCCTTGGCCATCCCCCCGATTGCCGGGTTACAGGACATCTGGGCAATGGTGTCCGGGTTAATGGTGAGGAGGAGGGTCCGCTGTCCCATCCTTGCCGTAGCCAGTGCCGCCTCACAGCCCGCATGGCCACCGCCTACTACGATTACATCGTAATTATTTACCATATGGATTTGAATTTACTAATAAAGGTTTATTGTATATATTTTATCTAATTTTCTGGTGCGGTCACTTAGAAATTTGCTACCGTATTGTTTGTAGCCGCAACCTTTAGGTTGCGTTGTCTCACGCAGGCTAAAGCCTGCGGCTACAAGTCTATCAACTAAAATCACATGGGTCATAAAAGTCTTTTAAACTGCAGGCTGAAACTCATCCTGAACCCCATAGCGGGTGGAGGTTATGGCCTCAGGATTCTCCCTGAAGTGGTGAGATGCCTTGAACGGCGCGGCCTTGAGGTGGAGGTGTTCCGTACGCAAAAGAAGGGGGATGCACTAGAGGCGGCCAGGAACTCCCTGGACTATAAGGCCATAGCAACGATGGGGGGAGACGGCACCTTTAATGAGGTAATCAATGGTGCCATAGGCAATGACGTCCCCCTTGGGCTTATCCCCCTCGGTACGGCCAACGTACTGGCCAGGGAGCTGAGGATACCCCTTGACCCAATCCAGGCCGCCCACGTCATCGCCAGGGGTAATACCCGCAGGATAGATGCAGGTAAAGCGGATAGCCGCCACTTCTTCCTTATGGCCGGCATTGGCTTTGATGCAGAGGTGGTTAAAGTTTTGGAGGCCAACAGAAAGGGCAACGTCTCAATGGCCACCTACGCCATACCCATTCTAAAGGCCCTATGGAACTACAAATTTCCTGCCCTTGATGTGGAGGTGGATGGTAAGCTAGTGGCCGAGGGGGCAGGTTTTGTCTTTGTAAGTAATAGCCGACGCTACACAGGCCCCTTCGTTATTACCAATAGGGCCAGGGTAGACGATGGCCTCCTGGATGTATTCATATTCCCAGGCAGGGATTACCTGAAGTTCTTGAAATACACCGCTGGCATCCTCTTCTGGATAGCCGACCGTATCAAGGAGGTAAAGTATCTGCAAGGGAAGGAGATAAAGGTAAGCTCCGTAGATGAGGTATCATATCAACTGGACGGCGACCTGGGCGGCCCCCTCCCCGCCAGGTTTCAGGTGGTGCCGGGGGCGTTGAATATTATTGTGCCGGGGTGAGATAGTTTAAAACACTTGTTTTAGAATCTTGGGTGAAACCATAACATGACACAAGAACTTGGTAAATTTGTATATTGCTTGTGTATAGATATGAAGGGTTCAACCAAAACTGGACTAAACTTACCTCAATCGTCGCTTAACCGGTTTAATAAGAAGTTTGCTGAAGAAATCCTTCAACCACACTTAGGTGAACAAGACGAAGAAAAGCTTGGACTAGCTAATCTCTTAATAAAGTTCACAGGCGATGGCTGGTTGTTGATGACTGATAAAGAGGAGAAAATTCCTGGTTTGTGTTGTCTTGCAATTATCATGGCCAATACATTTCAGAGCGAAATGAGTACTGGGACAAATATTTCAACAGACAAGATACCCCCGTTACGTCTAGCTATATGTACTGGTCGTGACGTCATCGTTAACTTGCCAAATAAGCAAAGAGATTGGGCAGGTGACAGTGCAAGAAGTGCAGTACGAGCATCGGGATATTGTTATGACAATGAAATACTTATAGATGAAACCGTCCGTAAGTACATTCAGCGTGATTTTTACTGGGCGGTCGTAGATTTCATGGATCCAAAACGTCCTGCCTCAGAAAAGAAAGAAGAAAGCTTTCCACTATATACCTTAATGGAAATAAACACAGAGACTGCTGCAGATTCGGATGTGCCTCAATGTTTTATCTACACCCTTCAACAAATAGGAAAACAAAATCAGGCTCTTAAAACTACTGAGTTGACTACCGCCCGCATAGCAAAAGAGGTCGGAAGTCTGAACACCTTTGAGGAAGAAAAGCGGAGACCATATCTAAAGAGTTGGAATCTAGTTATGGCAAGCCTTCTGGACTATTCAAAGGTGCGAGAATTATTAGCTCAAATGCAAAAAAATAATTTAACTCCTGATGTCTACACCTATAGCATCCTTATCAACAAGGCCACCGATTATGAGGAGGCCAAGGGGTGGTTGGATGAGATGAAAGAGAAG